>NZ_JARWKZ010000014.1:0-131441 GCF_050577975.1 Rhizobium sp. BR 315
AGTCAGCGTGGCCGGGGCAGTCGACGTGAGCGTAGTGACGAGCAGGCGTCTCATACTCAACGTGCGCCGTCGAGATCGTGATACCACGTGCCTTCTCTTCCGGTGCTGCGTCGATCTGGTCGTACGCCTTGAACTCGCCGAAGTACTTCGTGATCGCTGCCGTCAATGACGTCTTGCCGTGGTCAACGTGCCCAATCGTACCAATGTTGACGTGCGGCTTATTGCGCTCAAACTTACTCTTTGCCATTTGAATGCTTCCTATGAACGTAATGAGTGACCCCGGCGAACCGGTTTAGTGCCGCCGTTTAAGGCTTTCGTCGCGTTTGCGCAAGACTTAATTGCAGGGCCTATTCCGGGCGAAGCCTGGCCGATGGCGGATGATCCCCGGCCTTCGACATTCCTTCGCCGCGCAAGCTTTGCCGGCCGATCCGGAAAGACATAAAAGCATTTGCCGGTTCAAGTGCTTAGATAGGAACCTGTCGTCGGCAATTCCAGTGCCTGACGCAGGAATGCGGCATCCATCCGAACAGGGATACCCACCAACGCAGAGCGCCCTCTCCCAAAAGGAAAGGGCGCAGAGCTGTCGAACGACCGCAATCGTGATCGCATTATCCGATGCCGCCAGCGAATGCAGTTCACCGCGGCATGACGCTTATCAGTCGAGAAGATCGGCCGGGACCTTGCCGCCGTTGTCGGCGAGCTTCTTCAGCAGCGCTTTGTGAAGGAACATGTTCATCTTGGCGGAATCGCCGGCGTCGCCGGTATAGCCGAGCTCCTGCGCCAGCTCCTTGCGCTCGGAAAGGCTCGCATCCATGCCGAGCGCCTTCATCAGATCGACGATGGAATGCTTCCAATCCAGCTTCTGACCGCTCTTCTTGACGGCGGCATCGAGGATCGAGGCGATATCGACCGGAGCGGCAGGCGCGCTGGTCGCGGGCGATGTTGCTGCCGTGGTCGCCGAAGGAGCCGGCGTCGGCGCAGCCTCCGGATTCGCGGTCGCTGCCGTGGTCTGTGCTGGAGCCGGAGCAGCCTCGGCAGCCTTTGCCTCGCCCCAGATTGCACCCTTGATCTTGTCGAAGATACCCATTTGCGCTCTCCCGTTTCGGTTGCCTGAGCAATACCTATCGCTCGCGCAGATATAAGCAACCCTTCGTGTCAAATATGCAATCTGAGACGAGGCAGGTTGCAAAAAGGGCTCTCCAGCATTTTCCACGCGCTTGACTCTTCCTCAAGACCGGAACATTTTGTGAACAAAATAAGGAAGACGTCATGAGCACCGCTGAGAAATTTATCATCCTGCCCTATCGGAAGAACCGCGGGAACCTTGTTCCAGGCGAGATGCGACAGGCTTCAAGCATCCCATCTGCAGAGAAGATCGCAGCGTCCATGGCAGCGCGATTCGTCGGCGTCGCGGCCTATGCTGTGATGGTCGATGACGAAACTGGCGATATGTCGTCGCCTCGCCTGCTGGCAAAGCATGGTGAGATTGCCGATCTGAACGCCGCCTGAGATCGATCGGCAAGTTGAGGAAGAGAACGGCCCTCGATCGGCACGGCGGAGCTGTGCGTCACGTAAGCAGCCAAATACCTCTACGCGGTGCCTACCGGCAAACTCCAATATGGTACCAAAACTGTCGATGCGACAGGGGGAGAGAATGTCCGCGATCCTGCACCGCTTAACCCGGCAAAGGCCCCTCGCCGGCATAGCCACGGCAGCCAGTTGCCATATAGCGGAAACGCCGATGCAAACTCGGCCGACAACGCCGACGGAAACGAAATATAGCTAGGTGATTGAGAGGCTTGGAGCGGGTAGCGGGAATCGAACCCGCGTATTCAGCTTGGAAGGCTGCTGCTCTACCATTGAGCTATACCCGCGGGTGGTCAAGATCCGGCGCGGAATGGTGGAGGGAGTTGGATTTGAACCAACGTAGGCTGAGCCAACGGATTTACAGTCCGTCCCCTTTAACCACTCGGGCATCCCTCCAGTATTCCGACTGGATCTTGCGACCAAGCTTGCTAGATGTTGGCGTCGCCGCCGTCATCTGCGCCGCGTATATGACCGGACGATTTCCTTCTGTCAACACAAGGAATTGGCAAAAATGACGAAAAAATTTCAGCCTGTGGGAAAAGTCTGCGGCCGAAAGAGGACTATGCGCCCAGGAAGGCGCTGGTTATAAAGCCGCATGAGCAAAGATAAAACACCCGGCCGCTCCGGCCCAGACAATACCGCCGGCGACAAGTCCGCCAAGGACACCCATTACGCCACCCTGCGCCGCGCGCATCGCGACGCAAAACGCGAGCGTGGTGAAATTCCGACGCCGGCGCCGCAGAAGCGCAAGCGGGCGAGCACGGACGATTGGAAGCCACCGGCGCTCGCGCCCGACCAGGTCCTCCTTTATGGCCTGCACACGGTCCGCGCCGCCCTTGGCAATCCCGAGCGCAAGAATATCAAGCTGTCGACGACGCAGAACGCGCTGGTGCGGCTGGAAATAGGCCCGGTCGATTCCCTCGGCGTCCCCGTCGAGATCGTCTCGCCGCAGGATATCGACAAGGTGCTGGGGCCTGAAGCAATCCACCAGGGCGTGATGCTGGAAACGCGTCCCCTGCCCGTTCGCCGTCTCGAAGCGCTGAAGGGCAGCCCGCTGCTGCTCGTTCTCGATCAGGTGACGGATCCGCACAATGTCGGCGCGATTATGCGCTCGGCCGTGGCCTTCGATGCCGGCGCGGTGATTACCACGCAGCGCCACAGTCCGACCGAATCGGGTGTGCTGGCGAAATCCGCTTCGGGCGCGCTCGAACTCATCCCTTATATACAGATCACCAATCTCGCGGATGCGCTCAGCGAGCTGCATCGGCTCGGCTTCACGACGATCGGCCTTGATTCGGAAGGTCCGGCGCCGCTGGAAGGTACGTTCAGCGGCGACAAGATCGCCCTCGTGCTCGGCTCGGAGGGCAAGGGTTTGCGCCAGAAGACCCGGGAGACGGTGAATGCATTGGCGCGGCTCGACATGCCGGGCGCCATCAAATCGCTCAATGTCTCGAACGCAGCTGCGATCGCGCTATATGCGACGCGATCCTATCTCAAATCATAGCGGTGCATTGGCCGCTGCGGCACGTTGGGAGAATTTGCATTGATCCGTGTTCTCGGTCTCGCGGCGGTTTCCGCCGCCCTTGCTTTCACAGTGGTTCAACCGGCCCGCGCGGCCGACAGCGAACTCATCCAGGGTCAGGCTGGAACCTGGCTGGTCGCGCCTGAAAGCGGCGCCAAGGGCTGCCGCCTCACCTTCGGAACGAATGCGGTCTCCAGCGGCTACGAAATCACGGGCGCGGACGCCTGCGCAACACCCCTACCCGCTCTCGCCAAGGCCACCATGTGGAATTTCACCGACGACGGTTCGCTTGCTATCGCCGATGCCACAGGCAAGCTGCTCATGCGTTTCCAGCAGGAAGAAGGCTCGCCCTGGCAGAGCGAGGGCGGTAATCCCACATGGCTGTTGCCGGCGCTCGGCGACGTCGATCACGTACCGACCGCCGCAAGCCTTGCGGGCGCGTGGCGCATCCAGCGTCCGGATGGCAGGCCGGTCTGCGATATCACCTTGACCACCGACAAGGATCCGGACGGCACCGCCAAGATGTCGCCGAATGGCGACTGCGCCAGCGAGATCGGCGACCTCAAGCTTTCTCTCTGGGCGGCGGAAGGTTTTGGGCTGGTGATGCTGGGCAGCGACGGCTCCTCGCTTTCCTTCGACATGAAGCCGGACGGCACTTTCCAGAAATCCGAAGAAGAGGAAGGCGAGCCGCTTCTGCTGGTCCGCAAATAGGGCTGGCAATGTTCATTGGACCGCAATCGGCGGCCTATGCCACGCCGATTGCTGCCAGAGCGACCTCTCGGTGACCGGGCATCCCTCTTGCAGCTTCGACCATGAAGTGACGTTGAGATTCATCTCACATTGCGCAAGATAGCTCTTGCCGCCCACGGTCATGCATGCGACCTCGCCGACCGCATGCTGTTTTCCATCCGTATTTTTGCAATAGCAATTCTCGCCGGCCAGCGCCGACACGCTTGCGATCACCGTGATCACGATAAGCGGCAATCCCAACACGGCATGCCTCGACGTCGCGTGCATGAGCATATCCTCACTCGCCATTAGCGACAGAAGTGTATGCCTATTTCGTCCATTGTAAATGAGCCTGCATCGAGCGCGCGAGCGTGTGAATCCGAGGCGGCAAGCGGATCCAGCGAACTAAGAGACTGGCTCAATGAATCGCCGGATCAGCCTCGTCGAAGAATGACCTGATGCCATCGCGGGCAACCGTTGCCAGGAACTCGTCGAAGGCCTCGCGGTCGGTTGCGAAAGGCTCTTCCCACTCGATCAGGTCCTCTTCCGGCGTGATGACTTCCATCCGCCAGTCGGCATTTGTGCCGGCCGGACGAAAGATATCGACCAAAACGGTCACGCCGTCATCGGTGAACTCGCCAGAGAGCTCGGAGTGTTCGAGTTTGGGCTTCTTAGGCTTGCTGGTCATGTTTTTCCAAGGACAGGATTTATGTTGAAGATCGATTGGACATCCCGAAGGCGTCGGCACTCACATATTAGTCTGCCATCGCCTATTTTCCATAGCGAGGACAGCGAGATGGCAAAGTTCCCGGAAAAAGATGGTGCCCCCGGCAGGGTTCGAACCCGCGACCCCCTGATTACAAATCAGGTGCTCTACCAACTGAGCTACAAGGGCACATCGGCATGCCAAGTAGCAGATTTTGATCTCGTGTAAAGAGAAAATCCGCCGCCTCCCTCAGTATCCCCGCTCAGAAGCCGGACCGGATTTACCAGTCTTTGCAAAACGTCTTGTCGCATGGGGGGAATACCATTACCTAGTACAATCATCAGAAGGGCATTGCATGTCGCGTCATTTTCAATCCGTCTGTTTTGTCGCCTCGCCTGCTCCAGAAGCACAGGCGGCCCAGGAAGAGCTGATTCGCCTCTACGGTCAGACGCCGCAGGATGAGGCCGATATCGTCGTAGCGCTCGGCGGCGACGGTTTCATGCTCCAGACGCTGCACAAGACGATGAATACCGGCAAGCGCGTCTATGGCATGAATCGCGGCTCCATCGGCTTCCTGATGAACGACTATCGTACGGATGGCCTGGCGGAGCGCATCGACGCCGCTGTCGAGAACGCCTTTCATCCATTGCAGATGACCGCGCGCAATGCCGACGGCAGCACCTGCATTGCACTCGCCATCAACGAGGTGTCGCTGTTTCGCCAGTCCTACCAGACGGCAAAGCTGAAGGTCGAGATCGACGGCCGCGTCCGCCTGCCTGAACTCATTTGCGATGGATTGATGGTGACGACGCCGGCCGGCTCCACCGCCTACAATCTTTCCGCCCATGGCCCTATCCTGCCGCTCGAAGCGCCCCTGCTTGCCATGACGCCGGTCAGCGCCTTCCGCCCTCGCCGCTGGCGCGGCGCCCTGCTTCCGAACAAGGTGACGGTCGATATCACTGTGCTCGAAGCGGAGAAGCGTCCGGTCAATGCCGCGGCCGACAATACCGAGGTCAAATCGGTGGTCGGCGTCCGGATCATGCAGAGCGAGGATACGACGGCGCGCATCCTGTCCGATCCGGACGGGTCATGGTCGGACAGGATTCTGGCAGAGCAATTTTCGGATTGAATGGGACCTCCCGCTGCGGGGAGGCATCACGCCGGAGCGATGGGCACCCTGACCGTGTGTCTTCGCGCAACTCCGGCTGGAAAATCGCAGCACACTGTTTCCGGAATTGCGCTCGCCAATAAAAAAAGCCCCGTTTCCGAGGCTTTTTTCTTAATCCGCTTTATCCAAGCTCACTCGACGTCATCCACAGCAGCGTCGGCCGCGCCGCTGATGCGGTGCGCGAGGGCAGCTTCCATGAATTCGTTGAGATCGCCGTCGAGCACGTCACCGGGAGCGGTGCTGGCAACGCCGGTCCGCAGATCCTTGACCAGCTGATAGGGCTGCAGGACGTAGGACCGGATCTGGTGACCCCAGCCGATATCGGTCTTGGAAGCTGCTTCGGCATTGGCAGCCTCTTCCCGCTTCATCAACTCCGCCTCGTACATGCGGGCGCGCAGCATGTCCCACGCCTTGGCGCGGTTCTTGTGCTGCGAGCGCTCCTGCTGGCACTGCACGACGATGCCGGTCGGGATATGCGTGATACGCACCGCCGAATCGGTCGTGTTGACGTGCTGGCCGCCGGCGCCGGACGAACGATAGGTATCGATGCGGCAATCGCTTTCGTTGATCTCGATCTGGATCGAGTCGTCGACAACCGGGTAGACCCAGATCGACGAGAACGACGTATGACGGCGCGCATTGCTGTCATAGGGCGAGATGCGAACGAGGCGGTGCACGCCCGATTCGGTCTTCAGCCAGCCATAGGCATTGTGTCCTTTGACGAGCAGCGTCGCGGACTTGATGCCGGCTTCTTCGCCATCATGAACTTCCAGCAGCTCCACCTTGAAGCGCTGGCGTTCGGCCCAGCGGGTATACATGCGCAAAAGCATGTTCGCCCAGTCCTGGCTCTCGGTGCCGCCGGCGCCGGAGTGAACTTCGAGGTAGGTATCGTTGGAGTCAGCCTCGCCCGACAGCATGGCTTCCACCTGCCGCCGTGCCGCCTCGGCCTTCAGGGCCTTCAGCGCATCTTCGGCGTCGCGCACGATGTCAGCATCGCCCTCTTCCTCGCCAAGCTCGATCAGCTCGATATTGTCGGCAAGCTGCTGCTCGAGAGCGCGCACACCGTTGATACCGTCATCAAGCTGCTGGCGTTCGCGCATCAGCTTCTGCGCTTCGGAAGCATCGTTCCACAAGGTCGGATCTTCCGCCTTGTTATTCAACCAGTCCAGTCGTCTTACGGCCTGGTCCCAGTCAAAGATGCCTCCTCAGCAGGGTGATAGCCTGCTTGGTTTCGTCGACTATTTTCTCGATTTCGGCTCTCATGGTCCTGCTTCTTCATCTCGCCGCTCGATGCGAACGGCCATCCAATTCAAAGAGTGCTGGTGACATAAATATACATGCCGCTGGTGTAAAGCCCCGCGGCATGATCATCGGTCAAATAGGATGGACTCAGAAGAGACCGCCCGATCCCGACGTGACCGCCTGGTTTGCCTGCGGCGAGGTCCTGAGAATTTCCTCCGGCGCGACCTGTGCTGCAGCCTCGCCGCCGCCGATGACCTGCAGGCTCGTGGCCGGGCCGGTACCGGGCTTGAACGCTTCCATGATGGCACCCTGATCGCCCGGCTGCGCCGCCATGCCGGTCGCGCGATTGACGGCAACCATCGTCATCCCAGCTGGAACCTGGAACTTCTCGGACGGCTGATCCTTGGTGGCGGCCTGCATGAACTCGTTGAAGACCGGTGCAGCAACGCCACTACCGGTACCGCCACGACCAAGCGGGGTCGGCGTGTCGTATCCGACGTAAAGGCCAGCGACGAGGCTCGGCGTGAAGCCGACGAACCAGGCGTCCTTCTCGTCGTTGGTGGTGCCGGTCTTACCGGCGACATCGGTGTTGAGCTTGATCTTGCCTGCGGCCGTGCCGCGGATGATAACGCCCTGCATCATCGACGTGACCTGATAAGCGGTCATCGGATCGAGAACCTGCTCGCGGTTGTCGGCGATAACAGGCTCATCCTGATTTTGCCACCCGCTGACATTGCAGCTGTCGCAGACACGCTCCTCATGCTTGAAGATGGTCTTGCCGTAGCGGTCCTGGATGCGGTCGATCAGCGTCGGCTTGATCTGCTTGCCGCCATTGGCGATGACCGAATAGGCCGAGACCATGCGCAGCACCGTCGTTTCGCCGGCACCGAGCGACATGGCAAGAACCGGGTTCATATGGTCGTAGATCCCGAAGCGCTCGGCATATTCGGCGACCAGAGGCATGCCCATGTCGGAAGCGAGACGAACCGTCATCAGGTTGCGCGAGTGCTCGATGGCGAAGCGCAGCGTATGGACGCCGCCGCCCTCACCTTCATAGTTGGTAGGCTTCCAGACATCGCCATTGCTGAGCGTGATCTGCAGCGGATCGTCGAGAATGACCGAGGCCGGCGTATAGCCGTTGTCCATTGCAGCCGCGTAGACGAAAGGCTTGAACGACGAACCCGGCTGACGCTTGGCCTGCGTCGCGCGATTGAACTCGGATTGCGCATAGGAGAAGCCGCCGACCATGGCGAGCACGCGGCCGGTATGCGGATCCATAACGACCAGACCACCCTGCACTTTCGGCGGCTGACGCAGACGATAGCTGCTCGAATCGGCATTGCCTGTCTTCTGCACGAAAACGACGTCGCCAGCGCTCAGCACGCCGCTCGGAGACTTGGCAACCTTGCCGCTGGCCGCGCGGAAAGCCCAGCGCATGTCGGCAGCAGCAATCATCCCGCGCTTGCGGTCCGTCGAGACCTTGCCGCCGGCGTCGACCCGCGGCTGCAATCCGATATCGACTTCCTGGTCGGATACAGAAAGGACAACGGCCACCTGCCATTCCGGCACGTCGCTCAGCCCGGGAACCTTGGCGAGCTCTACACCCCAGTCCTGCGATGTGGCGATCTGCTTGATCGGGCCGCGATAGCCGCGACGCTGGTCATAGTCGATCAAACCGTCCTGCAATGCCTTTCGAGCTTCGAGCTGCATCTGCGGGTCAAGCGAGGTACGGACGGAGAGCCCCCCCTCATACAAAGTCTTTTCGCCATACTGGTCGATCAGCTGCCGGCGGACTTCTTCGGCAAAATAATCCGAAGCGAAGAGCGACGGGCCGCTCTTGGGCGGCACAACGCCAAGCGGCTGCTTCTTTGCCTCTTCGCCGTCGCTCTGGCCGACATAGCCATTCTCCACCATGCGGTCGATCACCCAATTACGGCGGGTAAGCGCTGCTTCGGCGCGGCGGAAGGGGTTGTAGTTCGCAGGGCCCTTCGGGAGCGACGCCAGATACGCCGATTCGGCGATGGTCAGCTCGTTGACCGACTTGTCGAAATAGGTGAGCGCTGCGCCGGCGATACCGTAGGAATTGAGGCCGAAATAAATCTCGTTGAGATAGAGCTCAAGGATCTTGTCCTTGCTGTAGGCCTGCTCGATGCGGAACGACAGAATCGCTTCCTTGATCTTACGGTCGAAGGTCTGGTCGGCGGAAAGCAGGAAGTTTTTGGCGACCTGCTGCGTGATGGTGGATGCACCGACGAAGCGGCGACCTGACCCGATATTCTGAAGGTTTACGGCCACGGCGCGAATGAGGCCGCCGACATCGACGCCGGGGTGGTTGTAGAAATTCTTGTCTTCGGCGGAAAGGAAAGCTGCCTTCACGCGATCGGGAATGGCCTGGATCGGCACGAAAAGCCGGTTCTCGCGCGAATATTCCTTCATCAGCGCGCCGTTACCGGCATGGATGCGCGTCGTCACGGGCGGCGCGTATTTCGCCAGCACCTCGTAGTCTGGAAGCTCCTTGGAGACGACGCTCAGATAGATCGCCGCAGCCGCAGCCACACCCAGAAACAGGAGGCAGCCTAGCCCAAAGAAATATCCAATCAGTCTGATCATGTGATACTACCGGTGCTTGTTCTTCATGCGCCATGTATGCGAGCTAATCGCATAACGACGGGCGTTTTGCACGCTCACGGTGTTAATGCAAGACGGCAATGAGACAAAGCCGCGCGTCACTCGTGAGCGAATGATACTTTGCTGTAAAGGCGGGAATGTGAGGAAAATAGGGCTTGGCTCCTCTATTCCCAACTTCATTCGATTCTAAAGTTCGCCGCTGTTACACGGAAGCCACGACTGGCGCTTCTAACCGCCATTTGCGATGATCGAGACGCGGTATTGCTTCACGGCCTCCGTCAGCCGATCGGCCACCTTCTGCCGCCAATAGGGATCGAGCAGAAGCTTTTCGTCTTCCTTATTGGAAAGAAAACCGAGCTCAAGCAGGATCGAGGGCACATCCGGCGCCTGCAAGACCTGGAAGCCGGCGTGGCGATGCGGATTGTTGATCATGGAGATCTGGCCGTTGAACGAGGACAATACATCCTGCGCCAGCGAAATGGAGAAGGCCTGCGTCTCGCGGCGGGTCAGATCCATAAGAATGTCGGTAACGGCTGCCGGCTGCGCCTGGGCCTCGGCCCCGGCGATCTGATCGGAGTTGTTTTCACGATCGGCCACTTCACCGGCGAGCCGGTCCGAAGCCTTGTCCGAGATCGTATAGACGGTCGAGCCGCGAATATCCTTCTGCTTGAGCGTGTCGGCATGCAGGGAAATGAATAGAGAGGCGTGATTCTGCCGTGCTATAGTCACGCGCTCTGACAGAGAGAGATACTGATCCTTGTCGCGTGTCAGGAAAGCCTTGATGCCGGGCTGGGCGTTTAGCTTGTCGGCGAAGATCTTGGCGAAGGCGAGCGTGATGTCCTTTTCCTGCGTAACGCCGTCGGTACCGGTCGCACCGGCATCGATGCCGCCGTGACCGGCATCGACCGCGACGAGGAAGGTATTCGGATCGGCCTTTTGCGTCGGCTCGACCGGGCCGACGTCCTTTGCGGTATCGGCTGATGTCCAGCTCTGCTGCTTGACCAGTTCGGCAAACTGCTCGGCCGGCAGCATCTCGGCATCGAGCACGAGGCGATGGCCTTTCCCGCCCTCATCGGCCTGGGCCTTGGCCACCACCAGCTTCACCGGCTTCTTGGCCGTCAGGACGATACGGGCACTGTTGGCGTCCATCGTGCCGTAGCGGATATCCTTGAATAGACCGGTCGGCTTGAGATCGGCGGCAGGAAAGCCGAATGCGGTCGCGGGAAGGTCGACCATGACGCGGACGGGATTGTTGAGATAGTGCACAGTAAAGGTCGGCTCGCGATCCATGTCTATGACGATGCGCGTGCGGGCATCGTCGCCGGCTATACGCGCACCATAGGCGAGCAAGGGATCGGCGGCTGCGGCCGGCCCGAATGGTGCAAACGCCACCAGCATTGTCAGGGCGAAGGCCGCCGTCGCAAATCGCAAAGCCTTCACGCCACTCTCCGCCACATGCCGCAATCCCTTTAACAAGTGTCCCCAACGCGCCCCATATTGGTTTTGGCGTTGTTTTTGAAGTCCCAATAGCGGGAACCAGGTCTGACGTGATGGACGTCACCCGACGATGCGCCAGGAAGAGAATCGCAACAAACCCTTCCTCGTCCTCCTCATCCGAGGAATCCATCAATATTATGGCATACTTGGCTTTTCCCTTGCTATTGTGACAGATAAAACATACAACGCATATTAGGGTAGAAGTGTTGACGGGATAGAGTCGTCGCAACGGCAGCCGCCTCGAGTACCAGGCGCCATAAGCGGCATTCATCCGACGTCTGCAGTACTTCTGCTCCAAACAGTGGATATCTGAATTTCCGGTTTCAAACAGGAAGTTCATCGGTGGAGAGCCACCAAACGCTCTTTAGAGCACATTCATCGGACCCAGCTTTGTGGGTCTAAAGCATAGTCGATCTCGCTTGGTTACGGATGTCACCGCAGCAGCTTTTTCAAAAAGTGAACAGACCCCAGGGAAGTAATGCCCCGGCTGCCGTCTGGATGCTGTCATCTCCGAATAACCCATCGCGACTTTCATTATCCGGTGCAGCAACTGCGGAACACATCCGGCTTGTCCCAGTGACAGGCAGGCCCCCTTCCGCTTGCCGGCGCCGAGGAGCACAGCTTTCATGGCAGACAAAATGCTTATCGATGCGTCTCACGAGGAAGAGACGCGCGTCGTTGTCGTTCGCGGGAACCGCATAGAAGAATTTGACTTCGAGTCGCAGCACAAGAAGCAAATCCGCGGCAACATCTATCTCGCAAAAGTAACGAGGGTCGAACCCTCGCTTCAGGCGGCTTTCGTCGATTACGGCGGCAACCGGCACGGCTTCCTGGCCTTTGCCGAAATTCACCCCGATTATTACCAGATCCCGCTCGCCGACCGTCAGGCGCTGCTGAAGGCTGAAGCCGAAGAGCATCGCCGCGACGACGATGTCGAGCATGTGGAGACGGCACTCGACCTTTCGCAGCAGGAACAGCCCGATGTCGGCATCGTTCCCAAGGAGAGCGAAGAAGCCGCAGCACCGGCCGCGATCGCGGAAGAGGCCCTCGCTCCGGAAGCGGCGCCCGCCAAGAAGGCGGCCAAGCCGCGCCGCAGCCGCAAGAAGGTGGTAGCAGAAGCTCCGGCCGAAGAGACGCCCTCTCCGGAAGCAACGGCTGCCGTCGATGCGCCGAGCGAAGACGAAGAAGGTTCGTCCGGCTCAATGGCTGCGATGGTCGAAAGCGATTCGATCTCCGAGGATGTCGTAGCTTCCAAGCGCCGCCACGATGACGACGATGATGACGATCACGACCATGAAGAGGAAGTGATCGAATCCGTCGGCGCAGAAGACGCGATGGAAGAGGTTCCGGACCGCGTGCAGCGCAAGCCGCGCAAGCAGTATCGCATCCAGGAAGTCATCAAGCGCCGGCAGATTCTGCTGGTGCAGGTCGCCAAGGAAGAGCGCGGCAACAAGGGTGCGGCGCTGACTACCTACCTGTCGCTAGCAGGCCGTTACTCGGTCCTGATGCCGAACACGGCACGCGGCGGCGGCATCTCCCGCAAGATCACCAATCCGCAGGACCGCAAGCGTCTCAAGGAAATCGCCAAGATGCTCGAAGTGCCGCAAGGCATGGGCGTCATCCTGCGTACCGCCGGCGCCAACCGCACCAAGGTCGAGGTCAAGCGCGACTTCGAATATCTGATGCGCCTGTGGGAAAACGTCCGCACGCTCACGCTCGCTTCGACCGCCCCCTGCCTGGTCTATGAAGAAGGCAGCCTGATCAAGCGCTCGATCCGCGACCTCTACAACAAGGATATCGGCGAGATCATCGTTGCCGGTGAAGAAGGCTATCGTGAAGCGAAAGACTTCATGAAGATGCTGATGCCGAGCCACGCCAAGGTGGTTCAGCCCTATCGCGACATTCACCCGATCTTCTCGCGCTCCGGCATCGAGGCGCAGCTCGACCGTATGCTGCAGCCGCAGGTGACACTGCGTTCGGGCGGCTACCTGATCATGAACCAGACGGAAGCGCTGGTCTCGATCGACGTCAACTCCGGCCGTTCGACCCGCGAGCATTCGATCGAAGACACCGCGCTTCAGACGAACCTGGAAGCTGCCGAGGAAATTGCGCGGCAACTGCGCCTGCGCGACCTTGCCGGCCTGATCGTCATCGACTTCATCGACATGGAAGAAAAGCGCAACAACCGCGCTGTCGAAAAGAAGCTGAAGGAATGCCTCAAAAACGATCGCGCCCGCATCCAGGTCGGCCGCATCTCGCATTTCGGCCTTCTGGAAATGTCACGCCAGCGCATCCGCGCTTCGGTTCTCGAAAGCACGACGCAGATCTGCTCGCATTGCGGCGGAACCGGCCATGTGCGCTCGCAGTCCTCGGTTGCGCTGCACGTGCTGCGCGGCATTGAAGAGTATCTGCTCAAGAATACGACGCACGACATCACTGTGCGCACGACGCCGGACATTGCCCTCTATCTGCTCAATCACAAGCGTCAGACGATCATCGACTACGAAAATCGTTTCGGTGTCGCCATCGTCATCGATGCTGACACTGCCGTCGGCACGCAGCATTTCGCGATCGATCGTGGTGAGCCGGTTGCCAATCCGGTGAAGATCGAAAGCCTGTTCAACTTCGCAGCGATCCCTGAAGACGATGACGACGATATCGTCATCGAAGCCGATGAGGAAGAAGACGAAGAGCTGGAAGAAAAGGCTGCAAGCACCGAGCAGCCTGCCGCCCGCTCCGAGAGCAATGAAGGTAACCGCAAGCGCAAGCGTCGCCGTCGCCGTCGCGGCCGTGGCAACGACGCTCAGACCGGCGCGGCCTCCGATGATACGTCTGCGGCAGAAGCCGCCGAAGACGGAGAAGAAGGCGACGAGGGTGAAGATGACGCCAGCGCCGATGCCGATGCATCCGCCAATGGCGACGACGCGCAGCAGAAGCGCAAGCGCCGCCGTCGCGGCAAGCGTGGCGGTCGCCGCAATCGTGAAAACGAAGGCAGCGAACAGGATGCCAGCGGCGAAGATGAAACCGGCTCCGACGAAGCTGCGGAAACCGCGGCCGATGGTGGAGAAGAAGTGGCGGTAGCAGTCGCGGAGATCGCCGTCTCCGAGGGCGAAGCCGCTGTCGAAGGCCAGCCTGCCATGGCAGCCATCGAGACCGAAGTTGTCGTCACCGAAGAGGTGAAGCCCGCCAAGGGTCGCAGCCGCCGGAAGGCGAAGGCTGTCGAAGCCTCGCCAGTTGAGGAAAAGGCTCCTGTGACCGACGCCGAAGTCGAGACGGTTGCCGAGATCGCCCAAGCCCTGGACAGCACCAGCGAGCCTGCGGCTCCGGAAGCCTCCGAAGAAGCAGCCAAGCCGGCACGCGCCAATCGCGAGTCGAACGTTGCTTCCTCCGCACCGGTGGTCACCTCCAATCGCGCCAATGAAGGCAGCGATGGCGACGGTGAACCGACCAAGCCGAAGAAGGCTGGCTGGTGGCAGCGCCGCGGCTTCTTCTGAGAGCCGTGAATCCAGACAGAGTGTTTAATCCGGCCGTGGCGACACGGCCGGATTTTTGTTACGGCAGGTCGGCAGGCTTTGGAGCCGCGCAACAAAACGAATTCGCGGTCTGCGAAATCACTTTCGCAGACTGGTGCAACCCATTGATCGGGGATCTATTTCAGCCAGGCAGCCATGCGTTCGGTGGCTTCCTCGATCTCGGCATTGGAGCCGGCATAGGAAATCCGCATCACACGATGCCCTTCGGCCGGGTCGAAATCGAGACCGGGTGTCGCGGCAACATTGATTTCCGCCAGCATCTTGCGGGCAAAGACCATGCTGTCATTGGTGAACCGGCTGACATCGACATAGGCGTAGAAAGCGCCGTCCATTGGTGACGCGATGTGGAAGCCGATTTCAGGCAGGCGGCGCATCAGGAAGTCGCGGTTGCGGCCGTAGCTCTCGCGATAGACATCGAGCTCGGCGCCGGCACCGAGAGCAGCCTCGGCGGCGATCTGGGACAATTCCGGTGGGGAGATGTAAAGGCTCTGGGCAACACGCTCGACCGGGCGCACCAGCCGCTCCGGCAAGACCATCCAGCCGATGCGCCAACCGGTCATGCAATAATATTTCGAGAAGGAATTGATGACGATCGCTTCGTCGGTCAGCTCCAGGGCGCTCGTCTCTTCGCCGACGAAGGTGAGGCCGTGATAGATTTCATCGGAGATGAAGGCGATCGAACGGTCGGCGCAATAATCCGCGAGTGCCTTCAGCGCCGCCCTGCCCGTTACTGTGCCGGTCGGATTGGCCGGACTTGCCAGCAATACGCCCTTGAGCCGCTTGCCGCTGGCGGCCTGCACCGCCTCAAGGCTTTCCGGCGTCAGCGTGAACTGCGTCTCTTCCGTTACAGGCACTTCGACGACATCGAGCCCCAACGCGCCAAGAATGTTGCGATAGGCCGGGTATCCGGGGCGAGCGATGGCAACGCTGTCGCCGGCATCGAACAAGGTCAGAAAAGCGAGGTTGAAGCCCGCCGAGGAGCCGGTGGTAATGGCGATACGCTTGGGGTCGATCGACAGGCCGTGACGCGTCTTGTAGTGCGCGGAGAGCGCCTGGCGCAGCGCCAGCGTCCCGAGAGCATCCGTATAGCCGATCCGTCCGTGACCGAGGGCAGCGCGTGCCGCCTCAAGGGCTGCCTGGGGCGCCGGATAAGACGGCTGGCCGACGGCCATCGATATCACCGGATGCCCTGCCTGACGCCGCCGGGTCGCCTCGGCCAGCACATCCATGGCGTGGAAGGGTTCGACATCGCTACGCTTGGATAAGGAAAACAAGATCAACTCTTTCTTGGATCGGATTGCCGAGCGACATTTGCAGCAATATCGAACCGTTCACAATCCTGCGATTGCGGCTTTGTCGTGAAATTTCCTATTTCTGGAAATAGGCATGCGCCGTAAATTGCCTATCCATATTTGCGGATGTTAACCCGACGGTGCTATGCCGCATCCGAGAATGAAGTCTCTGCAGAAATTCAAAACGAGGACCCAATGACCTTTTCTTTCAAAAGCCTGCTGACGGTTTCGGCGATTGCTCTCGCAGCGTCCTTCGCCGCAATCCAGCCCGCCGCCGCACTGGACGATCAGCAGAAGAAGGAAATCGGGGAATTCATCAAGGAATACCTCGTCGAGCATCCGGAGGTCCTGCTGGATGCACAGGCAGCACTGGAAAAGAAGCAGGATGCCGCCCGCCTCGCTCAAGCCTCCCAGGTGATCGACCAGAACAAGGATGCCATCTTCAATTCCAAAGATGATGTTGTCATCGGCAATCCGAAGGGCAGTATCACCGTGGTGGAGTTCTTCGACTACAACTGCACTTATTGCCGTCACGCGCTCGGCGACATGGACAAGCTGCTGAAGCAGGACAAGGACGTTCGCTTCGTGCTGAAGGAATTCCCGATCCTCGGAGCGGATTCGGTTGCCGCATCGCGGGTTTCCAATGCATTCCGCCAGCTAGCGCCAGAAAAATATGCTGAGTTCCATCACAAGCTGCTGGGCAGCGACGGCCGTGCATCGGAAGACAGCGCGATCGAAGTTGCAAGCTCCCTCGGCGTCACCGAAGCGGCTATCCGCACGGAAATGACGAAGAGCCCCAACAATAACATGATCAAGGCAACCTATCAGCTCGCCACCGATCTCAACGTTACCGGCACCCCCGCCTATATCATCGGCAACGAAACCATTTCGGGCGCTATCGGGCTCGAAGCCATCCAGGAGAAGATCGCCAACGTCCGAAGCTGCGGCAAGACCGCCTGCTAAGATCACCACCCGGCGTCGCGCGCTGTATTCGAGGCCCCATCGAAATCCCTTGGATTCCAATAGGGCTCAAAAATGCCAAAATCGCGGCGTTTCCACACCTAGAGATACGCAACCTGCGCTCCGGGGCTTTCCTATATGGTCTCGGGAGTCTATAGGTTGCGCTGTACTTTGACGGAACCACTGATGGCGCAAACTATTTTTGTCCTCAACGGACCCAATTTGAACGCTCTCGGCAAGCGCGAGCCGGGCATCTATGGCGGCAAGACGCTCAAGGATATCGAGGCAGATTGCAAGTCCGCGGGCGAAAGCCTGGGCTTTATCGTCGATTTCCGCCAGAGCAATCACGAAGGCGTGCTGGTCGACTGGATGCACGAGGCGGGCGACAAGGCCGCCGGCGTCGCCATCAACCCCGGCGCCTATGGGCACACGTCGATCGCGTTGCATGACGCAATCCGCGCCATTTCCATTCCCGTCGTGGAGGTGCATATCTCCAACATCCACGCACGCGAAGAATTCCGGCACAAATCGATGATCGCGCCAGCTGCAAAGGGCATGATCTGCGGTTTCGGACCTTATAGCTACATCCTGGCGCTTCATGCGCTGAAATCCATCACCCAATAACAAAAATACAGGGCAAGAAATCCAATGGCTGAAAAGAAATCGGGTATCGACCAGGCGCTGATTCGCGATCTCGCCAACATTCTCAACGAGACGGATCTGACCGAGATCGAAGTCGAGCAGGAAGATATGCGTATCCGCGTGTCGCGTGCCGGCACGATGCAATATGTTCAGGCGCCGATCGCCGCCCCGGCTGCTTTTGCCGCTCCTGCCGCAGCACCGGCTGCTGCTCCTGCAGGCAAGACCCGCAATCCCGACAACGTCGTCAGCGCACCGATGGTCGGCACCGCCTATCTGGCACCGGCGCCGGGTTCAGCGGCCTTTGTCCAGGTCGGCTCGACCGTCAAGGAAGGCCAGACGCTTCTGATCATCGAAGCAATGAAGACGATGAACCAGATCCCGGCGCCCAAGTCCGGCACGGTCACCGAAATCGTGGTTCAGGATGGACGCCCGGTTGAATACGGCGAAGCCCTAGTGGTCATCGAGTAAGCCCATGCCCATGATTTCGAAGATTCTCATAGCCAATCGCGGAGAGATCGCCCTGCGTGTGCTGCGCGCCTGCAAGGAGCTCGGCATTGCGAGCGTTGCGGTGCACTCCACCGCCGACGCAGACGCGATGCATGTACGCCTTGCGGATGAGAGCGTTTGCATCGGCCCGCCGCCGTCGCGCGAAAGCTATCTCAACATCCACCAGATCGTCGCCGCCTGCGAGATTACCGGCGCCGACGCCGTGCATCCCGGCTATGGTTTCCTTTCGGAAAATGCCAAATTCGCCGATATTCTCGAGGCGCACGGCATTACCTTCATCGGGCCGACGGCGGAGCATATCCGCATCATGGGCGACAAGATTACTGCCAAGACCACCGCGCAGCAGCTCGGTATCCCGGTCGTTCCCGGTTCGGACGGCGAGGTGAAGACCGAAGCTGAGGCGCTGAAGACGGCGCGCGAGATCGGCTATCCAGTGCTCATCAAGGCAACCGCCGGCGGCGGCGGCCGCGGCATGAAGGTTGCGCGCACGGAAGAGGACCTGATCGAAGCGTGGTCGACGGCGCGCACGGAAGCGGCTGCCGCTTTCGGTAACGAATCCGTCTACATGGAAAAATATCTCGGCACGCCGCGCCATATCGAAGTTCAGGTGTTCGGCGACGGCGAAGGTAACGCCATCCATCTCGGCGAACGCGACTGCTCGCTGCAGCGCCGTCACCAGAAGGTATGGGAAGAAGCCAACTCCCCGGCTCTTAACGTCGAACAGCGCATGAAGATCGGCCAGATCTGCGCCAACGCCATGAAGAAGCTGAAGTATCGCGGCGCCGGCACCATCGAGTTCCTCTATGAGAATGGTGAGTTCTATTTCATCGAAATGAACACCCGCCTGCAGGTGGAGCATCCGGTGACGGAAGCCATCACCGGTATCGACCTCGTGCACGAGCAGATCCGTGTCGCCTCCGGCGGCGGTCTCTCGGTGACGCAGGATGAAGTGCATTTCCATGGCCATGCCATCGAATGCCGCATCAATGCCGAAGACGCACGCACCTTCGTCCCCTCGCCCGGCACGATCACGCATTTCCATGCGCCCGGCGGCCTTGGCGTGCGCATCGATTCGGGCGCCTATCAAGGCTACCGGATCCCACCCTACTACGACAGCTTGATCGGCAAGCTGATCGTGCATGGCCGGACCCGCGTCGAATGCATGATGCGCCTGCGCCGCGCGCTCGATGAATTCGTCGTCGACGGCATCAAGACCACTTTGCCGCTGTTCCAGGATCTGGTTTCCAATCAGGATATCGCCAATGGCGACTACGATATCCATTGGCTGGAAGACTACCTGGCCAAGACCTCGGCCTAGGCCGTGCCAGGAACGCGCAGCAGACATCCCGGCGTTACTCCGGAGATTTTGCTGCGCGCCTATTCCATCGGGCTCTTCCCCATGGCGGAGTCGGCCGATGATCCGGAAATCTTCTGGGTCGAACCGGAAATACGAGGCATCATCCCTCTCGATACGTTCCACGTATCCAAAAGCCTCGCAAAGAAGATCCGCCAAAATCCCTTCGACATTCGCTTCAACACGGATTTCGAGGCTGTTATCGCCGCCTGCGCCGAGCAGACCAGCGGCCGGCCCAGCACCTGGATCAACGACACGATCCGCTCGCTCTACGCCACCCTTCACCATATCAGCCATGCGCATTCCGTCGAGGCGTGGGACGGTGATACACTGGTCGGCGGGCTTTATGGCGTCTCGCTGGGTTCGGCGTTTTTCGGCGAGAGCATGTTCTCCCGCCGCACGGACGCCTCCAAGATCTGCCTCGTTCATCTGGTCGAACGTCTGAAGCAACGCGGCTTTACCCTGCTCGACACCCAGTTCACCACCGAGCATCTGAAGACGTTCGGCGCGATCGACGTGCCGAAGGACGACTATGCGAAACTGCTCGAAAAGGCGATGGAATCGCCCAATCTCAGCTTCTCAAACGGTTGATATTTTCCCTAAGTGAATTGATTCCGATCGTGAGTGCCCCAAGTTCGGCTCAACAGCCGGGGGGAGAATCTTGAAGAACCACGCGGCAATCGCTATGCCGACTTCGTCAACGGCGACAAGATCGCCGCTATAGTATGGCCGGGATGATCGCAGCCGGTGCCGGCGTGAAGGTTGCGGCAAAGCTTGGCTTCCTTGCGATCGTTCTCCGCTTCTTCAAGAGCTTTGGCGTCGCCCTCCCTGCGCTGAAGAAGGGGCTGATCGTCGTCCTGGTGGGCGAGGCTACCGCCGGACGCAAGATTCTCGGCCTGTTTCGCCGTAAGGGAAATATAGACGTTTGAACAATCCCAGCCTGAAGCTTTTTGGGCTTCAAACTCTGGTTGTTATTTGCTATCGCTCAGCGCGAAGAGCGTTGGCGCATAGAGGTTCTGCTTTGCCTTTGTAAATACCGGTCTCATCCAGTTTCACCCAGTGCATCGGGACGGCATGCCGCTGTTCGACGCATATTCATGTTCATCGGGTGGTGGCCTGAGACCGGTTTGGCATTGTGACAACGCGCCTTGCGCAGCCATTGCTGTCTCAGCTCTTCAGCCGTCCCGCAACATCGCCATACCGTGCCCTGACGGGCTTGTCTTACCGCCAGCCTGGTGGACTTCCAGACGGAAGACCAAGACGGTATGTGCAATATTCTTCAGGTCCGTTGGACCATTTCTCCCCAGACTGCACCGCGCCCATGGATCGCCTGCAGCACTTGCGGATGCTTGAAACCCTTCAGGTCAAGCGGCAAGGTCAGGCTCAACGCCAACGGCAGAAGGCTCGATGCCTGGCTCATCTACAAATGCGTCGATTGCGACAAGACATGGAACAGAACGCTCTTCGAGCGGCGAAACCTTCGCGAGCTCGCCCCCGCAACCCTGGAGGCATTGCAGCACAGTGACCCGAGTTGGGTACGCGCGCAGGAATTCGATCTCGACGGGCTGAAACGGAAGGCCAAGCGCATCGAGGAACCGCCGGATGCGGTCGTTGCGAAGGAGACTGTGCGGGAGGCAGTCGACTGGGCGAAGCTGGAAATCGAGATAGCAGCAAAACTCTCGGCGAACCTCCGCCTTGACCGGCTGCTGGCGTCGGAGCTGGCGATCTCGCGTTCGAGGCTCCAGGCTCTCCACGACAGAGGCAATTTGAACGTTCATCCGGACCGCAGCGACTTTCTGCGCCACAGGGCCAGAGACGGGATGAGGATCGTTCTCGACCTATCGGATGCCGTTGATCGCCAAGCGATCGGACATGCAGCTATCCATTCGGAAGGACACTAAAACTCTGCCCGCAGGAGCAAGGCTTCTGCGAGCGGTACAATTCTATAGCGAAACTCTTGAAAGCGATTATTTTGCGCCGGCGTTGTCCGGCGGCGGAACGTCGGACTTCTGCTTGCACTCTTTCAGCCAGACGTCATAGATCGGGTGCTCAACCGCATTGAGGCCGGGGCTGTCTGCAAACATCCAGCCTGTGAAGATACGACGGATGCGGCGGTCCAGCGTAATCTCGTCGACCTCGACGAAGCCATCCACCTTCTGCTGCTCGGTCTCATCGCGCGTATAACAGGTGCGCGGCGTTACCTGCAGTGCGCCGAACTGCACGGTCTCGTTGATATAGACATCGAATGTCGTGATGCGGCCAGTAATCTTGTCGAGGCCGGAAAAAACGGCGACCGGATTGGCGATGCGGGCCGCTTCGGCAGAGGGTGCGGACATGATGCCAGCCAGGAGAGCGATCCCTGCCCCCGATATTGCACGCAAAGAAGCGCTCCGCGTGAAAAACGTCATATCCGGCAATCTCCGCTTGGTCTCGGTCAAAGTGCCGAGCAAGAGCCGGCATCCCTCGCGCCTAACGGCCAATTGTGGCCAAAGGACGAGCCGGCTCTCGTGCTCAGTTGCCCGGGGTCCAGGCGTCGTAGTCGCCGGTCACGCGCGGACGCTCACCGGCAACGGCCAGCGAACCGGGCGGGCGATAGGCCTGCGGCGTGCCGGTCTGATTGGCGCGATGCTGCTTCTGCCATTCCTTGGTGACGTAATTGTCCTTGGTCGGCGGAACGTCGGTGCGGTGATGCATCCACCCGTGCCAGCCCGGAGGAATTGCCGAAGCCTCGGCATAGCCTTTGTAGATCACCCAGCGCTTCGGGAGGCCGTAGGAGGACATACCGCCTTCGTAATAGACATTGCCAAATTCATCTTCGCCGACGCGCTTGCCAAAACGCCAGGTCGCGAAACGCGTCCCCATTGTCTGACCATTCCACCAGGTGAAGGTTTGTACGATGAAATTCCACATGTCTTTTCCTCGATACCCGCTGAGGGGCGAGCGATACCAGAATTCGATAGTTTGCTTATGCCGCCATGGAACCGGCTTGTCCAGTGATTCCAGCAGGCAAACCGGCTCATTTCAATGTCATCTTGAAGCCTAGATGTGTCGGCTTGAAACCTAGCCTCTCATAGAAGCGATGCGCATCCTTGCGGATAGCATTCGAGGTCAACTGCACCATCTTCATGCCGCGGCCTTTTGCCTCCTCGATGCAGAAATTGATCATCGCGGCGCCGATCCCCCGCCCGCGCAGGTCGGCTCGGGTCTGCACAGATTCGATGATCATCGTCGACGATCCGCGCCCATGCAGCGAGGTGACCACGATCGTCTGGAATGTACCGACGATCTCGCCGGCAAGCTCGGCGGCATAGAGCGTCTGGTCGGAGGATGCCGCGATGGAGCGAAAGGCGCGCAGATAGTCGCTATAGGCGGAGGGGGCGGTCGTATCGCCATGGCCACCCATGGCGTCGTCGGCGAAAAGGCCGATCAGTGAGGGAAGATCGGATTCTTTCGCCTCGCGGATAAGTAGTTCTTGTGAGGGCAATGTATCGTACCTACGTCTTTGTTCCGTGGAGGAACTGAAAAGCAATCATGTCGACCAGCGAAACGTATAGGATCGAATACGCCAATTCTGCGTTGGGATCCGAGGCAGCAGCGTATATATTTTTTACGGTAGTGCTTGTTTTTATAGCCTTTCTTTCAAGAAGTAACATCATCACAAGCATCGCGTGGATATCACTTGCGCTGATGACCGCGTACGTCGCTGTCATGGCATTGCTTAAGCTTATTTTTCAGGGGCGAAAGGCAATTTTGATCATATCGCCGGAAGGCATAAAGGATGCGCGATTGGGATCAGACTTTATCCCTTGGGACGATATCGAGAAAATTGACGTCCCTGCACCCCGCCGAAGCCTGGGCATGATGTTGGGCATCATACTTCTGGGCCTTTGCTTGCTTGTCATTGCGATAATCCTATCCGAAGGTGCGCTTTTCTCTGCCGATACGCTAGATTGGAGCCGGCCAGACCACCATGTTTGGCTGCTGTTGGCTCCAGGGCGGCGCATTACAGGGCAGCTACGTGGCGCAAAGCGTAGTATCCGCCAAGTGGCTGGGGATATGCAGCACGTTGGTATCGCGGTTTCGGATCTGACCTACGAAAAGCCAGGGCTTCTCGAGTTGATAGTCAAATTCCATGCACGCTATAAAAAAGTAGAGAAAACCGAATAGGTGGCCTAGCCAGCAAAGCCGCGCTAGTGACCCAAAAGACCGGCAACGCAGCTAAAAGCCTGCCGGCCACTACGTAGCCAATGGCTTTTCGAATATCAGCGTCGGCATGCCCGACTGCCCCTGCCCGCTGTTGTCCGCGTGGCCGACTTCGACAAAGCCATGCGCTTTGTAGAAGGAGATCGCGGGCTCGTTTTGCGGATCGACTTCCAGACGCATGATTTCCGCATCCGGGAAGCAGGTTTCCAGCTCGGCGAAAATATCGCGGCCGATGCCCTGGCGCTGGTAGCGCGGGCCGACATAGAGCATGTACAGCATGACGGTCTTGGCCATCTCTTTGGACATGGCGGCATAGCCCATGCCGCCGATCGTCCTGCCGTCATCCGCGACCAGGAATTCGGAGTTCTTGTTCGCCAACCGCGCCTTCAGCGAAGCAGGCGAATGCCAGGAGGCATGCAACTCGCTAACTTTGTCGCGACCGTAAATATGGTCGTAGGTCGTATGCCAAGTCTCGCCGAGCAGAGAGCGGACCTTTTCCAGATCCTGCTCGCTGGCGGTGCGCACGAAGAACACCGATTATTCCTCTTCGATGCCGAGCTTGGCCTTAACCAGCGCCTGCACGGCCTGCGGATTGGCCTTGCCGCCCGTCGACTTCATCACCTGCCCGACGAACCAGCCGGCAAGCGTCGGCTTCGCTTTGACCTTGGCGACCTGATCCGGGTTGGCGGCTATGATCTCGTCGACTGCCTTTTCGATGGCACCGGTGTCGGTGACCTGCTTCATGCCGCGCGATTCAACGATCTCGGCGGGATCGCCGCCCTCGTTGAGTACGATTTCGAACAGATCCTTGGCGATCTTGCCGGAGATGGTTTCGGCCTTGATGAGATCGATGATCGCGCCGAGCTGGGCGGGCGAAACCGGAGTCTCTTCAATGCCTTTGCCTGACTTGTTCAAGGCGCCAAGCAGGTCGTTGATGACCCAGTTGGCAGCCATCTTGCCGTCACGGCCAGCGGCAACGGCTTCGAAATAATCGGCGATCGCCTTTTCCGAGACGAGCACGGAGGCGTCGTAGATCGACAGGCCGAGTTCGCGGACGAAGCGCTCCTTCTTGTCGTCGGGCAGCTCCGGCAGATGCGCTTCGAGCGCCCTGACAAAGGCATCGTCGAATTCGAGCGGCAGCAGATCCGGATCGGGGAAATAGCGGTAGTCATGCGCATCTTCCTTGGTGCGCAGGGAGCGGGTCTCGCCCTTGTTCGGATCGAACAGGCGGGTTTCCTGATCGATCTTGCCGCCGTCTTCCAGAATGCCGATCTGACGGCGCGCTTCATATTCGATCGCCTGGCCGATGAAGCGGATGGAGTTGACGTTCTTGATTTCGCAGCGCGTGCCGAATTCGCCGCCTGGACGGCGCACGGAGACGTTGACGTCGGCGCGCATCGAGCCTTCGTCCATGTTGCCGTCGCAGGTGCCGAGATAGCGCACGATCGAGCGCAGCTTCGTCATATAGGCCTTCGCCTCGTCCGACGAGCGGATGTCCGGCTTGGAGACGATTTCCATCAGCGCCACACCGGAGCGGTTGAGATCGACATAGGACATGGTGGCGTGCTGGTCGTGCATCGACTTGCCTGCATCCTGCTCCAGATGCAGGCGCTCGATGCCGATCTCGATATCCTCGAACTGGCCTTGGCGATCGGGGCCGAGCGAAATGACGATCTTGCCCTCGCCGACGATCGGATCCTTGAACTGCGAGATCTGATAGCCCTGCGGCAGGTCGGGATAGAAATAGTTCTTGCGGTCGAAGATCGAACGATTGTTGACCTTAGCCTTCAGGCCGAGACCCGTGCGCACGGCCTGCTTGACGCACTCCTCATTGATGACGGGCAGCATGCCGGGCATGGCGGCATCGACGAGCGAGACATTGGAATTCTGAGGATTGCCGAACTCCGTCGATGCGCCGGAGAAGAGCTTGGAGTTGCTCAACACCTGGGCGTGGACTTCCATCCCGATAACGACTTCCCAGTCACCGGTGGCACCGGGAATGAAGCGTTTCGGATCTGGCGTACGGACGTCGACAATGGTCATGGGAAGCTCTTGTATGATGCTGTTTTCTGCTTTGGTGAGGTAGAGCAATTGGCGAGGCGGCGCAAGGCTTTCGGCATCCGCGGATGCGCTATATGCCCGGTCCGTAAGCGCCATCGCTCTCATCGATCAACGATTTGGAAAGCCCGACGGTCGGCACATCACCGTCAAGCTTTGGGGAATAGACGATCGACAACCAGTGGATTTCAAAGCCGCGCGCCTTGAAGAAGGCGATGGCATCCGTGTTTCCCGCATGGCTCTGTAGCGAAATCTTTTCCAGCCCCTGCTCGCGCACATCCTGCTCGATGCGCTCCAGAAGCGCTGAGCCGAGGCCTCGCCTCGCGAAATCCGGATCGATCCAGAAATCCGAGATCGCCTCGTCCAGCGCTTCGCGCGCGGCCCACCCGACCGCCTCGCCGTTTAGCTCGATGACCGTGATCGTCAGCCAGAGATTGCGGGTAAAATTCGAAAAGGCCTCGCTTGCGCTTTCCAGCAGCTCGCCCATCCCACCGATCGCGCCCATCGCCTTCTGCCAGGAGCGCAGGCCGATACTTGCCAGCACCTTGGTTTCGCCTTCATGGGCATTGCGAATATGGATCATCGGTCCCCCGTCATTTGTGAGCAGTAAAGCACCGGCCAGAGGCTTTTGCCAGCGGCGAGATTCGCCGTCCTGTTTGACGGCAGGAAGCACCTCGGGTGAGTTGAGCTTGACTGCGAAACACAACCTGCTTTAGACAGGGCGCGTCAATGGAGTTTTGATGTCTAACTTTGGTCAATCCCGGTAAAGGCCCGCTCGCAAGTCTTCTTGCGTGCCGGGCCTGAAAAAAACGAAGCCCCGACTTCCCTTGAGGGAAGCTTCGGATCGTTTTTGCGCGCCTTTTGGCGCTATACGGATTCTGACAACAATGGACATCTCTCGCGCAGAACAGCGCATCCTGCACCTGCTCGCCCAGGGCGGGCGCATTGAAACCGAACGCAGCGAAAATAAGAAGATCGAAACCGTCTACTGCTTCACGCGCGACGGCTGGCTCTACCCCGATTTCGGCATCGACCTCTTCCGCAGGCTGAAACGCCTCAAGGCCATCAAATCCACCGACGGCCATCCCTACCGCATCAGCGACAAGGGGCTGCGGCTGGTGAGAGCGCAATTGAATAATAGATAGCAATCGGTCGCGGCGGCTTCTGCCGCCGCGATACGCCGTTAGCGTAAAATCAAACCAACGTTTTCCCGAGATGAACCTTTTCGACTGGCAAAAGCGCCATGGTCGGCCGCATTCATCGCTCGGATCGTTAGACCCGTTACCACCACTTCGCTGGCGTGAACTTGCCGGCCGCCTGTTCGATGACGTGGGCGGTCTTGAACAGGGTCTCTTCTTCGAACGGCTTGCCGATGAGCTGCAGGCCGAGCGGCAGGCCCTTTGAGTCGAGGCCGGCGGGGACGGCGATGCCCGGAAGACCGGCCATGTTGACCGTCACCGTGAAGATGTCGTTGAGATACATCTTCACCGGATCGGAAGCGAGGTCCTCGTCGGCGACGCCGAAGGCGGAGGACGGCGTGGCGGGCGTCAGGATCGCGTCGACGCCGGCGTTGAAGGCAAGCTCGAAGTCGCGCTTGATCAGCGTACGGACCTTCTGGGCGCGCAGATAGTAAGCGTCGTAATAGCCGGCAGACAGAACATAGGTGCCGATCATGATACGGCGCTTCACTTCCTGGCCGAAGCCCGCGGCGCGCGTCTTCTCGTACATGTCGACGATATCCTTGCCGTCGACGCGCAGGCCGTAGCGGACGCCGTCGTAGCGGGCGAGGTTCGAGGATGCCTCGGCAGGCGCGACGATGTAATAGGCCGGCAGCGCATATTTGGTGTGCGGCAGGGAGATGTTGACGATCTCGGCGCCGGCATCCTTCAGCCAGGCGATGCCCTGCTGCCAGAGCGTTTCGATCTCTTCCGGCATGCCGTCAACACGATATTCGTTGGGAATGCCGATCTTCATGCCCTTCAACGACTGGCCGAGCGAGGCTTCGTAATCCGGCACGGGCAGGTCGACAGAGGTCGTGTCCTTCGCATCAATGCTTGCCATCGACTTCAGGAGAATGGCGGCATCGCGCACGTCGCGGGCGATCGGGCCGGCCTGGTCGAGCGACGAGGCGAAGGCGACGATGCCCCAGCGCGAGCAACGGCCATAGGTGGGCTTGATGCCGACGGTACCGGTGAAGGCAGCCGGCTGACGAATGGAGCCGCCGGTGTCGGTCGCGGTGGCGCCGGCGCAGAGATGGGCTGCAACGGCAGCGGCCGAACCGCCGGAGGAGCCGCCCGGAACGAGCTGCTGGTTGGAGCCCTCGGCACGCCAGGGGTTGATCACCGGGCCGTAGTAAGAGGTCTCGTTGGAAGAGCCCATGGCAAATTCGTCCATGTTGAGCTTGCCCAGCATGACGGCGCCGTCGTTCCAGAGGTTCTGCGTGACAGTCGATTCATAGCGCGGCTTGAAGCCGTCCAGGATGTGGCTGCAGGCCTGCGTATGAATGCCTTCCGTGCCGAACAGGTCCTTGATGCCGAGCGGAATGCCTTCCAACGCACCGGCTTTGCCTTCCGCAAGGCGGGCGTCCGACACCTTGGCCATTGCAAGCGCCTTTTGCGGCGTCACCTTCACATAGGCATTGATCTGACCGTTGGCCGCCTCGATCGCTGAGATATAGGCTTCAGTCAGTTCGGTGGCGGTAATCTGCTTGGCGCGCAGCTTGTCGCGGGCTTCGGCAATGGTCAGGCTGGTCAGTTCGCTCATTTTGTTTCGCTTCAGATCTGGAATTGGGCAACGGGTCGGAACAGGCTCGAAGAGAGCCGTTATTCGACGACTTTGGGCACCAGGAAGAAATTCTGATCGGTATTCGGCGCATTGGCGACGATGTCGGCGGCCTTACTGCCGTCGGTCACCTCATCGGTGCGCTTCTTCATCGCCATCGGGGTTACCGAGGTCATGGCCTCGACGCCATCGACATTCACTTCGGAGAGCTGCTCGACAAAGCCCAGAATGCCGTTCAGCTCACCCATCATCCGCTGCGCTTCGTCTTCATTGACGGCGATACGGGCAAGATGGGCGACGCGTTTGACGGTGGCGAGATCGACGGACATGGCATTCTCCGGATAGGATTTTTCCTATCGCTATAAAGACCATGTCCGCCATACGCAACGGGTATCGTTAAGCAGAAACACTCTCGCCAGCCTTCGGCGCCGCAACCGCGGTCTTGGAACCTTCCAGCCCGGCGATGAACTTTTCCGGGGTCTGATCGATGATCGGGAAAGTGCCGTAGTGACAAGGAATCGCGGTCTTGAAGTTGAAGAAGCGCTGGCAGGCGAGCGCGGCCACTGCACCGCCCATGGTGAAGCGGTCGCCGATCGGCACGATGCCGATATCGGGCTGATGCAGTTCGTTAACGAGGCCCATATCCGAGAAGATGTCGGTATCGCCCATATGAAACAGCGTCGGCTCGTCGTCGAAATGCAACATCAGGCCGTTCGGATTGCCGAGCGCGTGGGAAACGCCATCCTCGGTGATCTGAGCAGAGGAATGCAGGGCATTGGTGAAGGTGGCCGAGAAGCTGCCGAGACCGACGGTGCCGCCTGTATTGCCCATTTCCAGCTTCTCCACGCCCTTGATGCCGAGCCAGGATGCGAGATCGGCATTGGCGAGCACGACGGCGCCCGTATCCTTGGCGATCTGGACCGTGTCGCCGACATGGTCGGCATGGCCGTGCGTCAGCAGGATATGGGACACGCCTTCGACCGCCTCCTTCATATTGAGGCCGGCAGCGGCAAAGGAAGGATTATAGGTGAAGAAAGGATCGATGAGTATTTTCGCCTTGGCCGTTTCGATACGAAAGGCGGCATGGCCGAGCCAGGTGATCTTCATTGGATTGCTCCTTAAGACTTGATTTGAAATACAGTGCTGGTGTCTAGGAAATATCCCAAACCACCGCAAAGAAAAGCGGCCTTGGCTTCAATTTGTTTTGACAGGAGCATGACCCCGATGACGACGCTGACCATCGAAGACCTAGCCGTGATGCTCCTGCCCGGTCAGGCCGTCGCCGGCCTCGATCTCGGCACCAAGACGATCGGCCTTGCCATGTCCGATCTCGGGCGGCGCTTTGCGACGCCACGCCCCGTCATCAAGCGAGTGAAGTTCACGCAGGACGCCGAAACATTGCTTGCCTTCGCCGAGAAGGAAAAGGTCGCGGCCTTCGTCATAGGGCTTCCGATCAATATGGATGGCTCAGCCGGGCCGCGCGTGCAGGCAACGCGCGCCTTCGTGCGCAGCATGTCGGAAAAGACCGCCCTGCCCTTCGTTTTCTGGGACGAGCGGCTTTCGACCGTTGCGGCCGAACGGGCGCTGCTGGAAATGGACGTGTCGCGTGCCAAGCGCGCCGAGCGCATCGACTCGGCGGCGGCGAGCTTCATTCTTCAGGGGGCGTTGGACAGGCTGTCGGCACTCGGAAGGGCAACCTTGTCCGATCTCGACGCCTGACGGCGGCACCACCATTCGATGATGGCAGCGCGGCGGCGAAAGCCGTAGATCGCGAAGACCAATACGCTGTCGAAAGCGATGGCGCGGGCGACCAGCGGCGGAATGGTTTCCGGCGGAATGCCAAGGATTTTGCCGTAGATCTCGAACACCAGATCGTGCATCTGCCGCGTCAGCATGAAGATGCCGAAGCTCATGTCGTAGTACGACAGATAATACCATGCCCCGAGGAACGAGACCGGGGCGGCCCAGCAAATCAACAACCACTTCATGCGGTACCTCTCCGACGCGGATATTGCGTCGTGCCAGCCGAAAGGACGAGCCAGTTCGACAGCGCCATGGCGCTCAACACCATTGCGGGCAGCGTTATATCTAGTGCGAGTACGGCGAAGAACATCATCGCCGTAACGAGAAACACTAATTTTGCGGGTTTCGACCCCATGGCTGCACGCTTGATGGTTAACTAATCGTCTCCTAACACTGACGAGTTAACCGTTGCCGCGCAACGTAAACCATTTGTTAAGGTTAACGGCGGAGCGGGTTTGTGGATATCCCTCGCCTAGAGTCGGATGATTTTAGGTCTGTTCGACCTAAAATCTGAATCCGCTCTAGAATCAAATAAGTAGAGCATGATGTCATCCGAAAACCGCTAACACTTTTCGGCATCATGCTCGAGGGTCGGCATCAGCCGTAGACGCCGCGCACGATCCGCTTCAAAGCGGTTGCCGCCTTCTCCCAGTCCCTGTTGTTTTTCAAGGCAAGCCCGGCACACTGGTCGCTGACGGCCGACGCCAGCACGATGTGCTGGATGGCCGCAAAGATCATGGCATTGACCGCCTGAGCATCGACGCCCTTGGGCGGCACCAGCGAGCCGCGCATACGCTCGATCCAGCCGGCGAGCGCCTTGGAGCGCGCTTCCGACAGGCGGCGGACCTGTTCGCTGCTTTCGGACACTTCCCAGGCGACGATGCGGCGCATCAAGGGGTCGGCGCGCAAGGCGTCGAGAAACAGCAGCGAGAGCCGTTCCATCAGATCGCCGTAGGTGAGGAGGAACATGCCGCCGGTATCGTCGGGGATGCGATCCGCCACCCAGCTGCCAAGGTCGGTTCCAATGGCCTCTACCAGGCCATTGAGGCCGCCGTAGTAGCGGTAGATCAGCTGCTTGTCGCAGCCGGCGCCGCGGGCGACCGCATTGATGCCGAAATTCTGGAACCCCTCCTCCGCCAGGAGCCGCTTGGCGGCATCGAGGATGGCCTGCTCGGTTGCGGCGCGGTTGCGCACGCGCTTTTCCACGACAGGCATTTCCAAAGGGGTTTTAACGGCAGTGTTTGCGACGGCCATCGACTCGACTCCAATCTGTCACCGATCGGTGAATAGCAAGCTGCACCAGCCCAAGCAACAAAGCCGCCCCGGTGCGAGCCGATCAAAGCCCGCGAATCCACAGATTAGAGAGATTGACCAAACCATACAGTGGTTTCGGACGCCAGGCCCGGCGGAAGTTCCACGGGGACGAAGCCGCGCGACGACCAGAAGCGGATGCCGCTGTGATTGCTGCTATTGGCGCCGAGATGAATGCCCTTGATGCCGCCGAGCCGGGCATTCTCCATCCAGCGATCCAGCAGTGCAGTACCCACGCCTTTGCCCTGGGCTCGCGGCAGCAGGTTCATATGAATATGTGCGGGGAATTGTTCGATAAGGATCGCCGGCGCCTGCTTCGGATGATGGATCGCCGAGATCCGTTTCTGATCCGCATCCCAAAGGGCCGGATCGCCCTCGGGATCGGCGTAGAGCCCCCGTAGGTGCGGCCACCACTCGCGCTCCAGCCGCTGCTCGAAGGCGATCGTATCGAAGACACCGGCGATGTAGCCGAAGACACCCTCCTCATCCTCGGCAACGAAGACCAGCTCGGGATGAAGTGTGGCGTAGGGCGCGGAATAGATGTGCCCGATCAGGCGGCCGTCGCGATGGAGCGGCGCCGCGTCCTTGCCGGCATCGCCGGTCGAAAGCGAGATGGCGTAGAGCTGGTCGATATCCTCCAGCCGAACGGTTCGAATGGAAACCATGCTTACGTAGCCGGCGGATAAAGAAGATCGACGATATAGCTCGCGTCGAAACGCGCATCGAGCATGCCGTAAGTCGCGCGCCAGCCGCCGGCCAGGCGGGTTTCGATGAAGGCATCGGCGATCTTGCCCGCGCCGAGGCGATAAAGCTCGGCCGCACCGGCTGCGAGCGCCATCTGCTCGACCAGCAGGCGCGCCGCGCCCTCATCCTGCTCGCAAAGCGCCATGGCCGCACGCAGGACTTCGATCGTCTTTTTGCCGGCCGGGCCGAGATCGCGGGCAAGACCGGCAAAGACAGTCTCGAACAGGTCCCTGCCGCGGTTCAAAACGCGGAGCACATCGAGCGCCATGACGTTGCCGGAGCCTTCCCAGATCGCGTTGACGGGAGCCTCGCGATAATGACGGGCAATCGGACGCTCCTCGATGTAGCCGCTGCCGCCGATGCACTCCATGGCTTCGTAGATCAGCGCCGGTGCGATCTTGCAGCACCAATATTTGGCAACCGGCGTCATCACGCGGGCATAGGCGGCGTCTTCGCTGCTGCCGCTCGCCTTATCGAAGGCCTCGGCCAGACGGAAGGCGAGCGCGGTCGCGGCAGCGACGTCGAGCGCCATGTCGGCGAGCACGCGCGTCATGATCGGCTGGTTGACGAGCATCTTGCCGAAGACGCTGCGGCCGCGCGCATGATGCACGGCTTCGGCCAATGAAGCCCGCATGATGCCGGCGGAGGCCAGCGCGCAGTCGAGCCGCGTCAGCGTCACCATATCGAGGATCGTGCGGATGCCGCCATCCGGCGCCCCGAGCAGAAAGCCGAACGTGTCAGTAAACTCGACTTCCGAGGAAGCATTCGAGCGGTTGCCGAGCTTGTCCTTGAGCCTCTGGAAATGCAGGCCGTTGGCCGAGCCGTCCTCCAGCAGCCGCGGCACAAGGAAGCAGCCCATGCCGTCCTTGGTCTGGGCGAGCATGATGAAGGCATCGCTCATCGGCGCCGACATGAACCATTTATGGCCGGAAAGCCGGTAGATGCCCTCGCTCACCTTGTCGGCGGTCGTCCTGTTGGCGCGCACATCGGTGCCGCCCTGCTTCTCCGTCATGCCCATGCCGATGGTGACGGCCGACTTCTGCATGGCAGGCTTGTTGGACGAATCATACTTGCGCGAGAGAATCCTCGGCGCCCAGTCCTTCTGCACGGCCGGCGACGCCATCATCGCAGCCACCGAGGCGCTGGTCATCGTCAGCGGGCAAAGATGGCCGCATTCGAGCTGCGCCGTCAGATAGAAGCGGGCAGCACGCACCTTGTGGGACTGGCCCTTGGCCTCCGGATCGGCCTGCGCATCCCAGATCGAAGAATGCAGGCCCGTCGCCATGGAGCGGCGCATCAGCGCATGCCAGGCCGGATGGAATTCGACGACATCGAGACGTTCGCCGCGCGGACCATGGGTGCGCAGTTGCGGCACGCCCTGGTTTGCCATGCGCGCCAGTTCCTGCGCCTCGTGCGAGGTGACGAAACGACCATGCTGCTCCAGCTCTTCCCGTATCGAACGCGGCAATGCAGAGGTCAGATCGACGATCAGCGGATCGGAACGATAGGCATTGATGCCGGTCCAGAGGCTCGGCTGGTTCAGGTCGGTAAATGGGTCGTCAGTCCTGGTCGGTTGGGTCATGAATCGCTTGTAGAGCAAGAGGGTTGCAAAAGGAAACTGGAAGTTACGTCTCCCAACAGCATAGCTGCTGTAGCGGGATTCGGACGAAATTGCATGGGGAACAAGCAGGGTCTTCGCATGCACGCGCTTGCCCCTTTCGCGCTCCCTCTCTATAGACCCCGTGACGACATTCAGAGGGCAGGTCCATGGTCTTCTTTCCCCACCGCCACCTCATCGGCATCAAAGGCCTCACCGAGCAGGATATCACCTATCTTCTCGACAAGGCGGACGAAGCGGTCAAGATCAGCCGCCAGCGCGAGAAGAAGACGTCGACGCTTCGCGGCCTCACGCAAATCAATCTCTTCTTCGAAGCGTCGACACGCACTCAAGCCTCTTTCGAGCTGGCCGGCAAACGGCTCGGCGCCGATGTGATGAACATGTCGGTCGGCAACTCCTCGGTCAAAAAGGGCGAGACGCTGATCGATACGGCGATGACGCTGAACGCAATGCGGCCAGACGTGCTTGTCATCCGCCATTCGAGCGCCGGTGCCGCGGCGCTGCTGGCGCAGAAGGTCTCCTGCTCCGTGGTCAATGCCGGCGACGGTCAGCATGAGCATCCGACGCAGGCCCTGCTCGACGCGCTGACGATCCGCCGCGCCAAGGGCAAGCTCTCGCGCATCATCGTCGCGATCTGCGGCGACGTCCTGCATTCGCGCGTGGCCCGTTCCAACATTCTACTCCTGAACGCCATGGGCGCGCGCGTCCGTGTCGTGGCGCCCGCCACCCTGCTGCCGGCCGGCATCGCCGACATGGGCGTCGAAGTCTTCCATTCGATGAAGGAAGGACTAAAGGACGCCGACGTCGTGATGATGCTGCGGCTGCAGCGCGAGCGCATGTCCGGTGCCTTCGTGCCCTCGGTGCGCGAATACTATCACTTCTACGGGCTTGACGCGGAAACCCTCAAGGCCGCCAAGGAGGATGCGCTCGTCATGCATCCCGGCCCGATGAACCGCGGGGTGGAAATCGCTTCCGAAGTGGCCGACGGCCCGCAAAGCGTCATCGCCGAACAGGTGGAAATGGGCGTCGCTGTCCGCATGGCCGTGATGGAAACCCTGCTCGTTTCACAGAACCAAGGACCTCGCAGCGAGGGAGCCGGCGCATGAGCAACTCGATCGTCCTCCAGAACGTCCGCGTCATCGATCCCTCCCGCAATCTCGACGAGGTCGGCACGATCGTTGTCGAAAACGGCGTGATCGTTGCATCCGGCAAGGATGCGAAGAACCATGGGGTTCCTAAAGGCGCCACCGTTCGCGATTGCAACGGTCTCGTTGCCATCCCTGGCCTGGTGGACGCGCGCGTGCATGTCGGGGAGCCCGGCGGCGAACATCGCGAAACCATCGCCTCCGCGAGCCGCGCGGCAGCGGCCGGTGGCGTCACCTCCTTCATCATGATGCCGGACACGGATCCCGTCATCGACGATATCGCCCTCGTTGAGTTCGTCAGGAAGACGGCGCGCGATACGGCCGTCGTCAACGTTTACCCGGCCGCAGCCCTCACCAAAGGGCTCGCCGGCGAGGAAATGACCGAGATCGGCCTGCTGCGGGAAGCCGGCGCCGTGGTTTTCACCGACGCGCATTCCAGCGTCCACGATAGCCAGGTCCTGCGCCGTTTGATGACCTATGCGCGGGAATTCGGCGCGGTGATCTCCTGCGAGACGCGCGACAAATATCTCGGCGCAAACGGCGTCATGCACGAAGGCTTGCTCGCAAGCTGGCTCGGGCTCTCAGGCATTCCGAAGGAAGCCGAGCTGATCCCGCTGGAACGCGACCTGCGCATCGCGACGCTGACGCGCAGTCATTATCATGCAGCGATGATTTCGGTGCCGGAATCGGCGGAGGCCATTCGCCTCGCCCGCTCGCGCGGGGCCAAGGTTACCTGCGGTATCTCGATCAACAATCTCGCGCTCAACGAGAACGACATCGGCGAATATCGGACCTTCTTCAAGCTCTATCCGCCGCTGCGCTCCGAGGACGACCGCACGGGCATGATCGAAGCTCTGGCGGACGGCACGATCGACATCATCGTCTCCTCGCATGACCCGCAGGATGTGGATACGAAGCGCCTGCCGTTCGGAGAGGCGGAAGACGGTGCCGTCGGACTCGAGACGCTGCTACCCGCCGCGCTCCGGCTCTATCACAGCGGCCAGGTCAGCCTGATGCGGCTCGTCGATGCGCTCTCGACACGGCCGGCACAGATCTTCGGGCTCGCTGCGGGCACGCTGAAGCCCGGCGCCAAGGCCGATATTGCGCTTGTCGATCTCGACGAGCCTTGGCTTGTCGCAAAAGACATGCTTCTGTCGCGCTCGAAGAATACACCCTTCGAAGATGCGAGAATGAGCGGCAGGGCTGTTGCAACCTATGTTGCCGGCAAGCTGGTTCACAGCCTCTAGCACAGGCCCGGAATTTACGGAGAATAGGACGTGATGGCGGACTTCTGGACTTGGCAGCTTTCCCTACAGACCGCGCTGGCCGCCCTCGTCATCGGCTACCTGCTCGGCTCCATTCCCTTCGGCCTCTTGCTGACCCGCATGGCCGGGTTAGGAGACGTGCGCAACATCGGCTCGGGCAATATCGGCGCGACCAATGTGCTGCGTACCGGCAACAAGGGGCTTGCGGCCGCCACCCTGCTGCTCGACGCCTTCAAGGCCACCGTCGCCGTGTTGATCGTCGCGCATTTCTTCGGCAATGACGCGGCGGTGCTCGCTGGTTTCGCGGCCTTCATCGGTCATATCTTCCCGGTCTGGATCGGCTTCAAGGGTGGCAAGGGCGTCGCGACCTATCTGGGTATCTTGCTTGGTCTGGCGCCGCTGATGGCCTTGATTTTCGCCATCATCTGGCTGGTCATCGCCTTCACCACCCGTTACTCCTCGCTTTCCGCGCTGGTTGCAACTCTTGTCATCCCGGTTGTATTGTGGATATTGGGCGTCGATAAAATCGCCGCCGCCATGGCGCTGATGACCATCATCTCCTGGTACAAGCACAGGGCCAACATCGCCCGGCTCACCACCGGGACGGAAAGCAAGATCGGAGCGAAGGGGTAATGGACACAGGCAGCGCAAGACGGACCGGAGTTGCGCTGACCGAAAGACAAAGGATCGCCTGGCTCAGGCTCATCCGCTCCGACAATGTCGGACCGTCCACCTTTCGCGATCTCATCAATCACTACGGTTCGGCCGAAGCAGCACTTGCCATGCTGCAGGAGCTTTCGCAGAGCGGCGGCTCGACACGGGCCATCCGCATCGCCGATGAACGGGACGCCTTGCGGGAGCTGGAAGCAGCGCATCGCTTTGGCGCACGCTTCGTCGGCATCGGCGAACCGGACTATCCTCCTGCTCTTCGGGAGATCGACGGCGCGCCGCCGCTTCTTGCGGTCAAAGGTAACATGCCCACAGCGACAAGACCGGCCATCGGCATGGTCGGCTCGCGAAACTCTTCGATCAGCGGCGCAAAATTCACCGCCATGATCGCCCGCCTCTGCGGCGAGGCCGGCTATGCCGTGGTCTCGGGCCTCGCGCGCGGCATCGATACGGCTGCCCACCGCGCCAGCCTCGCGACCGGCACGATCGCCGCCATGGCGGGCGGGCTCGACCAGCCCTACCCGCCCGAGAATATCAGCCTGCTGAACGAAATCTGGGACGGCAACGGACTTGCCGTCAGCGAAATGCCCTTCGGCTGGGAGCCGAGGGCTCGCGACTTCCCGCGACGCAACCGCCTGATCGCCGGCATCTCACTCGGCGTCGTGGTCGTCGAGGCGGCAACGCGCTCCGGCTCTCTGATTACGGCGCGGCTTGCCGGCGAATTCGGCAGGCTCGTCTTTGCCGTTCCCGGCTCGCCGCTCGATCCTCGCTGCGAAGGCACGAACGGCCTGCTCAAGGACGGCGCGATGATCGTGACGACGCCGAACGATGTCGTCGAGGCGCTGCGGCCGCTCGCCGAGCCCGATCTCTTCCATCCGCGCCCTCCCGAAGCGCCCGTCGAAAGGCATAAGCCGCTCTCGACACCGCCCGATGATGCGGAGCGCGACCACATCGTCGAGGCGCTCGGGCCGACGCCGGTCGAAATCGACGACATCGCCCGCCATACCGGCCTACCGATATCGGCTGTTCATTCCGTCCTTCTCGAATTGGACATGGCCGGCCGGCTGCATCGCCATCCCGGCGGGCTGGTGTCGATCTCCATGCTGGATTGAAAACTGTGACACGCGTACCAATTCTAAGCATCGCATCGTCACGCCAAGCGCAAAAATCGCCTTCGCCTCTTGACCGCGACGATTTCCCTGTCCATGTCGGAAGGCCGGGAAGACGGAAAAAACCGGTATCTCCCGCGCCTTATACCGGCGCGACCTCATATTCAGAGACTTAATGATGAATGTAGTAGTGGTGGAATCGCCTGCCAAGGCCAAGACAATCAACAAATATCTGGGACCCGGATATAAGGTTCTTGCTTCCTTCGGCCATGTGCGCGACCTGCCCGCCAAAGACGGTTCGGTGCTGCCGGATCAAGATTTCGAAATGCTGTGGGAAGTCGACGGCGCTTCGCAAAAGCGCATGAAGGACATCGCCGACGCGATGAAATCCTCCGACGGCCTGTTCCTCGCGACCGACCCGGATCGCGAGGGTGAAGCTATTTCCTGGCATGTGCTCGACCTGCTCAACAAGAAGCGCGTCATCAACGGCAAGCCGGTGAAGCGCGTCGTCTTCAACGCCATCACCAAGAAGGCCGTGCTCGACGCGATGGCCGACCCGCGCGATATCGACGTGCCGCTGGTCGATGCCTATCTCGCCCGCCGCGCCCTCGACTATCTCGTCGGCTTCAACCTGTCGCCGGTCCTGTGGCGCAAGCTGCCTGGCGCCCGCTCGGCCGGCCGCGTGCAGTCAGTCGCACTTCGTCTCGTCTGCGACCGAGAATCCGAGATCGAGCGCTTCATTTCCGAAGAATACTGGAACCTTTCGGCAATCCTGAAGACGCCGCGCGGCGATGAATTCGAGGCGCGCCTGGTCGCCGCCGACGGCAAGCGCCTGCAGCCGCGCGCAATCGGCAATGGCGAAGAGGCCGGCAAGCTGAAGGCATTGCTCGAAGGCGCCGCCTATGTCGTCGACAGCGTCGAGGCAAAGCCGGTCAAGCGCAATCCGGCACCGCCTTTCACTACGTCCACGCTGCAGCAGGCTGCCTCCTCCAAGCTCGGCTTCTCGGCCTCGCGCACCATGCAGGTCGCGCAGAAGCTCTATGAAGGTGTCGATATCGGCGGCGAGACGGTCGGTCTCATCACCTATATGCGTACGGACGGCGTGCAGATGGCGCCGGAAGCGATCGATGCGGCGCGACACGCCATTGCCGATCAATTCGGCAACCGATACCTACCGGAGAAGGCACGCTTCTACTCGACCAAGGCGAAGAATGCCCAGGAAGCGCACGAAGCCATTCGTCCGACCGATTTCGATCGCACGCCGGACCGCGTCCGCAAGTTCCTCGATGCCGACCAGCTCAGACTCTACGACCTGATCTGGAAGCGCGGCATCGCCAGCCAGATGGCATCGGCCGAGATCGAGCGCACCACCGTCGAAATCCTTGCCGACAATGCCGGCAAGAAGGCAGGCCTGCGCGCCGTCGGCTCCGTCATCCGCTTCGACGGCTTCATCGCCGCCTATACCGACCAGAAGGAAGACGGCGAACAGAGTGACGATGCCGACGACGAAGATGGTCGCCTGCCCGAAATCAATGCTCGCGAAAACCTCGCCAAGCAGAAGATCAACTCGACGCAGCACTTCACCGAGCCGCCGCCGCGCTATTCGGAAGCGTCGCTGATCAAGAAGATGGAAGAACTCGGCATCGGCCGTCCATCGACCTATGCCGCAACGCTCGCGACACTGCGTGACCGCGACTACGTGACGATCGACAAGCGCAAGCTGCTGCCGCAGGCCAAGGGCCGGCTTGTCACCGCCTTTCTCGAAAGCTTCTTCACCAAATACGTCGAATACGACTTCACCGCCGATCTTGAAGAGAAGCTGGACCGCATCTCGGCCGGCGAACTGAACTGGAAGGACGTGCTCCGCGACTTCTGGCGCGATTTCTTCGCCCAGATCGAAGACACCAAGGAACTGCGCGTCACCAACGTGCTCGACGCGCTGAACGAGGCGCTGGCGCCGCTCGTCTTCCCCAAGCGCGAAGACGGCAGCGATCCGCGCATCTGCCAGGTCTGCGGCACGGGCAACCTGTCGCTGAAGCTCGGTAAATACGGCGCCTTCGTCGGCTGCTCGAACTATCCGGAATGCAACTACACTCGCCAGCTTTCTTCCGAAGGCGGCGCTGAAGCCGAATCCAATGGGTTGAACGAGCCGAAGGCGCTCGGTGCCGATCCGGTCACCGGTGAAGAGCTGACGCTGCGTTCGGGCCGCTTCGGACCCTATATCCAGCGAGGTGATGGCAAGGATGCCAAGCGCGCCTCGCTGCCGAAAGGCTGGAAGCCCGAGGATATCGACTACGAAAAGGCGATGGCTTTGATCTCGCTGCCGCGCGACATTGGCAAGCACCCGGAAAGCGGCAAGATGATCTCTTCCGGCATCGGCCGCTATGGACCTTTCCTTCTGCATGACGGCAGCTACGCCAACCTCGAAAGCGTGGAAGACGTCTTCACCGTCGGCCTGAACCGTGCCGTGACGCTGATTGCCGAAAGGCAGAACAAGGCGGCTGGCGGCAGGGCACGCGGCGGCACTCCTGCAGCGCTGAAGGATCTCGGCGAGCATCCGGACGGCGGTGGCTCGATCACGGTCCGCGACGGCAAGTATGGCCCCTATGTCAACTGGGGCAAGGTCAACGCCACCTTGCCGAAGGGTACGGATCCGCAGGCGATCACGGTCGAGGAGGCCTTGGCTCTGATTGCTGCGAAGGCCGGCAAGAGCGGCAGCACCACCAAGAAGGCGCCCGCCAAAGCAAAGACTGCGGCAGCTGGCGCAAAAGCGACGAAAACGACCGCCAAGCCGAAGGCTGCTGCAAAGAAGCCCCCGGCCAAGACGGCAGCGAAAAAGAAGAGTGCAGAGTGAGCAGAGAACCGCGCGGCAGGATTCCATCGTCGGAACGGCGTTCCGGCAAACCCGGCCGCGCCGGTAAGGCAGGTGGCGATGCCGAGCCCATGATGGCTATCGTCCACGGTGTCCTGCCGCCGCGCGAGGTCATTCTGCGCTTCATCGCCGATCATCCGCAGCAGGCCTCCAAACGCGAACTGGCCAAGGCCTTCGGCTTGAAGGGCGAAAGCCGCGTCGCGCTGAAGGAACTGCTGCGCGAACTCGAAGAAGAAGGCATGGTGCAGAAGAGCCGCAAGTCGCTCATCCGCCCCGGCGCGCTGCCGCCGATTGCCGTTCTCGATATCACCACTCGCGAGAAGGATGGCAGTTTGATCGGCCGCCCGGCCGAATGGGCTGACGAAAACGGTGTCGCACCGGCCGTGATGATCAAGCAATCCTCCTCGCCTGCCGGCCGTAACGGCAAGGGCAAGGCGCCGGTCGCCGGCATGGGCGACCGCGTTCTCGCGAAGATCTTCCCGTCGGTGGATCGCGGCGGCCCTGCCTATACGGCCCGCATCATCAAGGTCATCGACAAGCGGCAAGGCGCCTCCATGGGCGTCTTCCGCGAGACGCCCGGCGGTGGCGGCCGACTGATGCCGATCGAACGGCGCGGCGAGGAAATGGTGATCGATCCGGATTATACCGGGGGCGCCAAGGACGGCGATCTGGTCGAAGTCGAAGTGGCACGCCTTGGCCGTTTCGGCCTGCAACGCGCCAAAGTACTGTCTGTCGTCGGTTCGGTCGCCTCTGAAAAGGCGATCTCGATGATCGCCATTCATGCCCACGGCATCCCGCATGTCTTTCCCGCTGCAGTTATTGCGGAGGCCGATGCGGCCAAGCCCGCAACGATGTCCCATCGCGAGGATTGGCGCAGCCTGCCGCTGATAACAATCGATCCGGCCGACGCCAAGGACCATGACGATGCCGTCTATGCCGAAATGGATCCCTCGCCCGACAATCCGGACGGCGTGATCATCACCGTCGCCATCGCCGATGTCTCCTGGTATGTGCGCCCGAACTCGCCGCTCGATCGCGAGGCGCTGAAACGGGGCAATTCGGTCTATTTCCCGGACCGCGTCGTGCCGATGCTGCCCGAGCGCATCTCCAACGATCTCTGCTCGCTGAAGGAAGGCGTCGACCGCCCTGCCCTCGCGGTGCGGATGGTCTTCTCCAAGGAAGGGCGCAAGGCGGGGCACACCTTCCATCGCATCATGATGAAGAGCGCCGCCAAGCTTTCCTACCAGCAGGCACAGGCGGCGATCGACGGCCAGCCCGATGACAAGACGGGGCCGATGCTGGAGCCGATCCTCAAGCCGCTCTGGCACGCCTACAACATTCTGAAGAAGGGCCGCGACCGGCGCCAGCCGCTCGAGCTCGACATGCCCGAGCGCAAGATCCTGCTCAAGCCTGACGGCACGGTCGATCGCGTCTTCGTGCCGCCGCGCCTCGACGCGCACAAGCTCATCGAAGAGATGATGATCCAGGCGAACGTCGCCGCAGCCGAGACTCTTGAGAAGCGGAAACAAGTGCTCGTCTACCGCATCCATGACGGGCCGACGCTCGCCAAGCAGGAGGTGCTGCGCGAATTCCTGGCGACGCTCGGCATGTCGCTCGCCAAGGGCGGCAACGTCCGCGCCAACAGCTTCAACGGCATCCTCGCGAAAGCGGAGGGCACGCCGCATCAGACCATGGTCAACGAGATGGTGCTGCGCTCGCAGAGCCAGGCGATCTACAGCCCCGACAACATCGGGCATTTCGGCCTCAACCTGATGAAATACGCGCACTTCACTTCGCCGATCCGCCGTTATGCGGATCTGATCGTGCATCGCGCGCTCGTCGGCTCGCTCGGCCTCGGCGAAGGCGGCATCACCCCGGACGAAGAGGCATCGCTCGACGATATCGCGGCTGAAATCTCCACCTTCGAGCGCCGCGCCATGGCGGCCGAACGCGAGACCGTGGACCGGCTGATCGCCCATCACCTTGCCGGCCGTGTCGGCGCGGAATTCGAGGCACGCGTTGGCGGCGTCACCAAGTCGGGACTTTTTGTCACCCTGCCCGACTATGGCGCCGATGGTTTCATCCCTATATCTACGCTCGGCACCGATTACTTCATCTACGACGAGGCGCATCAGGCGCTGACCGGCGAGAAGACCGGGCTCGGTTACCGTCTCGGCGACGATGTGACCGTAAAACTGGCAGAAGCCGTGCCGCTTGCCGGGGCGCTGCGCTTCGAAATGCTGAGCGACGGGCGGCCGATGCCGACGGCGGTGCGTTCCTTCCACAAGGCAACTCGCCGCAACAAGACCCCCGCACGCAAAGCGCCGGGGACGAGACCGCCGCGCGGCCGCAGATAAGGGGCGGCTGCCGGCCAGAAGGAAGAGCATTCATGACGGGCAGTCCATCCGATTCCCCCATCCGCTATGGCGGCTCCGATGAAAACGAACGCCCGCTCGGCCGATCGATTTCCCGGGGCATGCTCAATCGCTGTCCGCGCTGCGGTACGGGTAAGCTCTTCGGCGCCTTCCTGAAGCCGGTCGATCATTGTGCCGTGTGCAACGAAGAGATCTTTCATCAGCGTGCAGACGACCTGCCGCCCTACCTCGTGATCTTCGTTCTCGGTCATCTCATCGTTGGCGGCTACATGATGACGGATATGGCCTTCAGCCTGCCAATGTGGGCGCATCTCGCCGTCTGGGCTCCCATTACCGTCATCGCGGCACTTGCCATCATACAACCCATCAAGGGCGGCGTTATCGGCCTGCAATGGGCGTTGCGCATGCATGGCTTCGGCGGCCATGACGACAGCCCGGACGAACGGGACCAAGGAAACAACCGGTCGTGACCATATTGGCCAGCCTGTGTCAACGGTCGCCCAACTGGCCGCGGCCATTTCGTATTGCCGCAGCTTTCTATCGAGAACCGGTATCGATTCGTCGCATATTCGCGATTCGCAAGAATTGCTTTGCCGGCAACGGCTTGACATCAGCGCCATTTCTTGTCTGAACATGCCGGGCGTCGAAAGGATCATTGCGGGAATATGACCGATCTTATGAAAGCCGACCCGTCACCTGAATTTGGCCGAGCCGTGCCTTTCTGTTTCCCACGTCCCGATCGATTCGCCTGCCATGCGCTCCAAGGATCCGTTTATGCTTGAACCGACGAACGACAAGGCCGGCCATGTCGAAGAGATTCACTGGCCTTCGCTCGTCGCAGCCATCGCGTCGGTGTCCGCCGTGGGCATTGCCATCGGCCTGGGCCTGCCGCTTCTCAGCATCATTCTGGAAAAACGCGGCGTACCCTCGAGCCTGATCGGGCTGAACACGGCAATGATGGGCGTAGCTGCCATGCTTGCCGCGATCATTACGACAAAACTCGCGCATCGTTTCGGCGTCGTACAGACGATGATCTGGGCCGTCATACTCTCCGCGCTGAGCTCGCTGGGCTTCTACTACGCGGAAAACCTGCTCCTGTGGTTCCCGCTGCGCATCGTCTTCCACGGATCGACGACGACGCTGTTCATCCTGTCGGAATTCTGGATCAATGCCGCCTCGCCGCCTTCCAAGCGCGGCTTCGTGCTCGGTCTGTATTCCACGGTCTTCTCCCTCGGCTTTGCGGCCGGCCCCCTGCTCTTCTCGCTTGTCGGCAGCGAAGGGCTCATGCCCTTTGTCATCGGCGCCTGCATCATCCTGGCGGCCGCCATTCCGATCTTCATCGCCCGCAATGAAAGCCCGCTCATCGACGAGAAGCCCGAACTGCATTTCGTACGCTATATCTTCCTGGTCCCGACGGCGACGGCTGCGGTTTTCGTGTTCGGCGCCGTCACCGTCGGTGGCGGCTCCCTGTTCACCAGCTACGCGACGCGGTTGGGCTTCAACGAATCACAAGCAGCGCTGCTGCTGACCGTCATGGGCGTCGGCAATTTCGTCTTTCAGATCCCGCTTGGGCTGCTTGCAGACCGTATGCGCGACAAGCGGCCCTTGTTGTCGATCATGGCCATTATCGGCCTTGTGGGCGCGCTGCTGCTGCCGTCTCTCTCCTCGAACTGGATCATTCTCGCCGTCATTCTGCTCTTCTGGGGTGGCTGTGTCTCCGGCATGTACACGGTCGGACTCAGCCATCTGGGCACGCGGCTGACTGGCGCAGACCTTGTGGCGGCCAATGCAGCCTTCGTCTTCTGCTATGCCATCGGCATGGTTCTCGGCCCGCCGACGATCGGCACGGCCATGGATTTGGCTAATCCTAGCGGCTTTGCCTGGGCTGTTGCCTTTTTCTTTGGCCTTTATGTCCTGCTTTCGGGGATACGGCTGCTTTTCATGGGCAACAGGGGTTGACTTTTCGGGCGCGATTTGTAGTTTCGCGCCAGAATTCGCCGTGGACCTCCGCACTGGCCGTCCACGGCGTTCATTTTTATTAAAGGCAGGACGACCATGGCCAAGGCTACCACCATCAAGATCAAGCTGCTGTCGACGGCCGACACCGGTTTCTTCTACGTCACGACGAAGAACAGCCGTACGATGACGGACAAGATGACGAAGACGAAGTACGACCCGGTTGCTAAGAAGCACGTCGAGTTCAAGGAAACGAAGATCAAGTAAGTTTCCTAAACCTAGGGTTTTGAAAAGGCGCTGCCTGCTGGCTAGCGCCTTTTTTGTTTTGCAGCCATTTTCCGGCTCCAAGCTCAGCCGAGCGTTTCCATTCGAGACGCACTACAAAAGAGATTGCCTGGTTGCCTCAAAGAAAAACGCCGCCTTCGAAAAACGAAGAGCGGCGTTTTGAGTTGGGGGCCGGCTAGCATGCAAAACGGCACGAGGAACCGTTATCTCTTGCCTGCCAGCCGACCGACCCCACGACCCAGGAGATGCGGCGGACCTGAGCATCATGGGGTATCTCGAAACCCTTAGGGGCTGTCTCTGTACGAGACTAAATTCGCGCGAAATCGGAAGAAAATCAACAAATTCTTAATGATGAAAAATACCTGTCTGCGCGGATGGTTAAAATTCACATCTTCGGCGGCAGAATTTTCTATAGAATTAACAAATTAAATTTGAAAATATACAAATAATAAAAATGAAACCATCGTATAAATGGCAAATTATAAATACATATACTTAAGAATATTCGCACATACAAGCAAATTTTGACTATTAATCAGCCAATCTTCACGAAGACCATCAAAGTAATGAAAATAAATCTGACTTTTATAACAACTTATACGACATATGTTAAAACAACCTCCACAACAACCAACTGTCACTCTAACAATAAGTAAAACTAAGAGAGTTATTTTTCACGAGACCGAAACTGCTATGGCCAGAATATGAAGTTCAAAAACATTTGGGCCCCGTTCAAAACTTCAGGAATCCCCCCAAATATTCACTGGGAAACTTACCTATAATGGCCCATTTCCGGTCAGGCAGCTGACGCGACAACTCGGTTGCGCCCTGCTCTTTTCGCCTCATAGAGCGCGCGATCGGCCTGCTTCATCAACTGCTCCGGCGACTCCACTGTCTCCAAACGACACGAGATTCCGAACGAGGCGGTAATGTTAAGCGCCACGCCGCTATCCCTCAGCCGCACCGGCATATTTTCTACCGCAGCGCGCAGCCGTTCGGCGACGCCGGCAGCAATATCGGCGGGTGTGTCCGGCATGACAACGACGAACTCTTCGCCGCCGTAGCGACAAGCGAGATCGGCGCCGCGTACGGTGGAGCGGATGCGGGTGGCGAACTCCTTGAGCACTTCGTCACCGGCATCATGGCCATAGGTGTCGTTGACCAGCTTGAAGCGATCGATATCGGCGATGAGGACGGAGAGCGGCCGTGCCCGCGCCAGCGACCGATCGAAAAGGATCTTCAGATGGTTATCCAGATACCGCCTGTTGTTCAGACCGGTGAGCGCATCGGTGACGGCAAGCTCGATGGTGTGCTGCACGCTGGCGCGCAAACGGTCATTATAGCGTTTGCGGCGTATCTGCGTCAGGCAGCGAGCCACCAGCTCGTTCGGATCGAGCGGCCGAACGATGTAATCGTTGACGCCCAGATCGAGAGCGCGAATGATCATCTCATCCGCACCCTGCTCGGTCACCAGCAGAACGGGGAGAAAGCGCGTACGCTCCAGCGAGCGAAGCTGGGAGCAGAGCCGCAGCGGATCGTGGTCGTCGAAATTCGAATTCACGATCACGAGCTCGAATGGCCGCTCCGCCGCTTCGAACAAGGCCGCCTGCGGGTCGGACATGGCGACGACATGGGCAATCGGCTTGAGCGTGCGAATGATTCGTTCCTGCGAATTGGCGCGGCCGTCGACCAGAAGCACCTGCCCGACCTCTTCCGCGCGGCCATCGCCGGCGCGCAGCAGATCGTCGATGCCGAAGTTGCGCGCGGTCTCGTTGCGCATATGCAGTTCATCGCTCAGCGTCTTCAGGCGCAACAAGCTCTTGACGCGTGAGATGAGCTGCAGGTCGTTGACCGGCTTGGTCAGGAAATCGTCGGCACCGGCCTTCAGGCCACGCACACGGTCGGCGGGCTGATCGAGCGCAGTCACCATGACCACGGGTATGTGGGCGGTGCGGGGATCGGATTTCAGGCGCTCGCACACCTCAAAGCCATCCATGCCTGGCATCATGATATCCAGAAGGATCAAATCGACCTGCGTGCTCGCACAGATGTCGAGCGCCTTCAGACCGTCTTCGGCCGTCAGCACTTCGAAATATTCGGCCAGCAGCCGTGCTTCCAGAAGCTTTACGTTGGCGGGGATATCGTCGACTACCAGGATGCGCGCTGTCATCATTCCCTTCCCATCTTCAGGCGTCGCCAAGATAGGTCTTGATCGTCTCGATAAATTTCGGCACGGAAATCGGCTTCGAGACATAGGCTTCACATCCGCCCTGGCGAATGCGTTCCTCGTCGCCCTTCATCGCGAAAGCGGTGACCGCGATCACCGGGATGACGTGCAGATCGTCGTCTTCCTTGAGCCATTTAGTGACTTCCAGGCCGGAAACCTCCGGAAGCTGGATATCCATGAGGATCAGGTCCGGGCGATGCTTGCGCGCGAGATCAAGCGCTTCCATGCCGTTCCGGGTCTGGATCGTCGTATAGCCGGACGCCTCGATCAGATCGCGAAAGAGCTTCATATTGAGCTCATTGTCTTCTACAATCATTACCTGTTTAGGCATGGAGAAATGTCCCTGCATCCGGTATTGCATCCATTCTCTCGAAATATAGGGTCGCGAGGAACCGATTCCACAAATACTTGAATCGCATACTACCGGGATTTGGTTGAAAAATAGGTAACTCACCCTTCAAAATGCAAAGTAACTTCAAGAACCCGAAGAAGAATGCGGCTGAGCCGCAAGAGACAGCCATTGCCGTACTCGGCTGGCTGGCCAATGAACCGGATATGTTCAGCCGCTTTCTGGCGCTTACCGGCGTCGAGCCGGCACAGGTGCGCAACGCGATCAACGAGCCCGCCTTTCTTGCGGGCATGCTGGACTTCCTGATGCACCACGAGCCGACATTGCTGGCCTTCTGCGAAGCAAGCGGCATTCCGCCCGAAGCTGTTGCTGCCGCGTCGGCGCATTTTTCGCCGCCTGGCCTCGCTTCCGGAGAATATTGACGATGGATGCTGCGCTCGAATTCGATACATCGCATATCCGCCTCCAGGATCGGCCTCTGATCGTCTGCGATGTCGATGACGTCGTATTGCATTTCTTTGCGCCTTTCCTGACTTTCCTTGATGGCGAGGGTCATGAATTCCTGCCGCGATCCTTCCGGCTGACCGGCAACATCGTTTCCAAGCTCAATGGAACGGCGCTGGAGGAGAAAGACGTCCATCGGCTGATCGACGCTTTCTTCGAAGCACAAGAGCGGTGGCAGACGCCATTCGATCGGGTTGTCGATACGCTTGGCGATTTCTCCAGGGATGCCGATATCGTTTTCCTCACGGCCATGCCGCCGCAATTCTGGGCTCAGCGGCGGCGCCTTCTGGATCGGCTGGGGCTCGCCTATCCCCTGCTCGCGTCGTTGCAGCCGAAAGGGCCGATCGTACGATCGTTGCATGCAGAACGCGCTTTGCCGGTCGCCTTCGTCGACGACATGGCCCACAATCTGCATTCGGTCAGCGAACATGTTCCGGATTGCCTCCTGATCAATCTGAAGCCGGATTCCATCGTTCATCGCATGGCGCCCTCCGCACCGGCGGGTATCAGCGAAGCCAACGAATGGAGCCAGGCGGCCCCCTTGCTTCGGGCCCATATCATCCGCTGAAACCAGCCGCCCATTTCAGAGGACGAGGCGCATCAATGGCCGCCCGTCCTTGCGCTTGGCGATCTCGGAAAATCCGGCCGCCTCGAATATGCGCAGCGAACCGACATAGAGACCGACCGATTTCGACTGCTTCGTGCGTTCGATCGGGCAGCCCTCGAGCAGGCGCGCGCCGGAAGCCCTGGCGAAATTCACGGCTTCAGAGAGCATGCGATGACTATATCCCCTGCCGCGATCATGCGCATTCATGAAGAAGCAGCTCACGGCCCAGACAGAGCTATCCTCTGCATCGGCTGGATCCAGCGGGCGCGATACCGTTTTCTGCGAGTTCCACTGCGGCAGCTCCGAACGGGGACCGACCTGCACCCATGCGACCGGGCGCTCGCCGATATAGCCGAGAAGGCCGGGCGGCGGTCCGGCGGCGATGCGCTCCTGCATGAAGCGCTTCTTTGCGTCTCCATCCATTGTCCTGCGCTGTGACGTCGGAACCCTGAAATGGGTGCACCAGCAGCCATAACAGGCGCCACTCGGCCCGAAGAGCGCCTCAAAATCGTCCCAGCGATCCGGCGTCAACGATTGCACGTTCAAATTCTCCACGCCTACCTCCCTGTTGCTTTCCAGCTTGAGACTCGCAAAGTTAGAACATAAAGTGGCGATGTTCAATTTTTGTTCTCATTCGATGACCAATGCGCCCGACAAAACTCCCGGCTTCTGTCGCGATTGCTTGAGCGAGCAATCGGCGGCGCGAACGCGATGCCGGGCATGCGGCAGCCCTCGCCTCCTCTACCATCGGGAACTTTATGCCCTGACGTTGGCGCATATCGACTGCGACGCCTTCTACGCGTCGATAGAAAAACGAGACAATCCGGAGCTGGCCGACAAGCCCGTCATTATCGGCGGCGGCAAGCGCGGCGTTGTCTCAACGGCCTGCTATATCGCCCGCATCCACGGCGTCCGATCGGCCATGCCGATGTTCAAGGCGCTGGAAGCCTGCCCCCAAGCCGTCGTCATCCGCCCGAACATGGAGAAATATGTCCGCATCGGCCGGGAAGTCCGTGGCATGATGCAGGATCTGACGCCCCTGGTGCAGCCGCTTTCGATCGACGAAGCCTTTCTGGAACTCGACGGCACGCAGCGGCTCCATCACGATCCGCCGGCCCGCATCCTCGCCAAATTCGCCCGGCGCGTGGAACAGGAAATCGGCATCACCATCTCCGTCGGCCTCTCCTATTGCAAATTCCTCGCCAAGGTGGCCTCCGATCTGCAGAAGCCGCGCGGCTTTTCCGTCATTGGACGGGAAGAGGCGCTCTCCTTCCTGGAGCCGCGGCCGGTCACGATCATATGGGGCGTCGGCAAAGCCTTTGCCGCAACGCTCGAGAGCGATGGCATTCGCACCATCGGCCAATTGCAGGGCATGGAGGAAGGCGACCTCATGCGCCGCTATGGCATCATCGGGCAGCGGCTTTTCCGCCTCTCGCGCGGCATCGACGACCGGACGGTGCATCCGAACGAAGCAGCAAAGAGCGTGTCTTCCGAAACCACCTTCTTCGAAGATATTTCCCGCCATGACGATCTCGTACCGATCCTGCGCGATCTCTCCGAAAAGGTTTCGCGGCGCCTGAAGCGCAGCGGCATCGCCGGCCAGACCGTCGTCCTCAAACTGAAGACTTCAGATTTCAAGAGCAGGACACGCAATCGCCGCCTGGAGGATCCGACCCAGCTGGCGGACCGGATTTTCCGCACCGGTCTGCGTCTGCTTGAAGCCGAGACCGACGGGACGAGGTTCCGCCTCATTGGCATCGGCGTCACCGATCTTGGCGATGCCGGGCGCGCGGATCCGCCCGATCTTATCGACGAACAGGCGACGCGCCGAGCAGCTGCGGAGGCTGCAATGGACAAGCTGCGAGAAAAATTCGGCAACAAGACGGTCGAGACCGGTTACACATTCGGCGATAAACGCCATAAATAACAACATCTTATCGGTAGATCACCATCAAGTGACACTTGGCTGCCCAGGAAATAATCCGCTTACGTGCGCGATTCCTTGCGCGAGAAAAGCTCGGATTCAAACTTTCTTGGTAAATTTCCATTAGGACTCAGAGTCTGTAACTTGCGGGCGGCGTGGATTCGTCGTCGATTGTGTTTTGCGTACGGGTTCCTATGCGTCTATCGGCTGTATCGACCATTTTTCTCGCCTGTCTGACGATCTCAGGCTGCACCGCACGGGGTGAGCGCGAAGCCGCGCAAGCCAGCCTGCCTTCGAAAGAAATGACCAGCTCGATCACAAAGACCGGCCGAGCGGTGCCGTCGGTCGAAATCGGCGAAACGGTTTCACGCGTCGAGCGGCAACAAGCTCTGGCAGTCGCGATGCCGACCGACATCCGGCCGGAAGCATTCGTGCCGTCCAGCCAGGGCGGCGGCGACGCTCCGGTGCCGTTGCAACGGCCGCTCGCCATGCTCGCGCCGTCGAACCCGATCCCCCGCGCTCTGCGGCAGCAGCCGATGCAGATCTATGGCCATCGCTTCCGCGATGCCAAGCCGATCAACTTCGGCTCCTCGACGTCGCCTCGCAAGCTTGCTGTCCATGGCGTCGACGTCTCGCGCTGGCAGGGCGAAATCGACTGGGATACGCTGCGCACGCAGGGCGCGAACTTCGTTTACATCAAGGCCACGGATGGCGGCGACCATCTCGATCCGATGTTCAAGAAGAACTGGCGGGCTGCCCAGCAAGCCGGTCTGAAACATGGCGCTTACCATTTCTTCTATTGGTGCCGGACTGCCGGCGAACAGGCCGATTGGTTCATCCGCAATGTTCCGAGGGAAGCCGGGGCGCTGCCGCCTGTTATCGACGTGGAATGGAACGGCGAGTCGAGCTGCAAGCGACGCCCCTCGCGCGAACAGGTGCTTGCCAAGATGCAGGTCTTCCTGGACAAGCTGGAAAGGCACTACGGCCAGCGCCCGATCGTCTATACCGCTCCGGATTTCTATCGTGACAATCTGAGCGGCGAGCTGCTCAGCTATCCCTTCTGGCTGCGCGCGGTTGCCGCGCATCCGTCCAAGGTCTATCCCGGCCGCAAATGGCTGTTCTGGCAGTATTCCGGCTCGGGCGTCTCCCACGGCGTCGACGGCAAGATCGACCTCAACGCCTTCCATGGCAGCGAGCAGGACTGGCACAACTGGGTGGCCTCCAGCGCTCACTGATCCCGGGAGATCAACGTTTCAGTCATCGCCGAAGCAGAGTTTGACCGCTCCGCTTCGGCGATGTCGCATTTGGCTATAACCAAACAGCCAGACGCTTTCACCGGAGCAACAGGGCACTGCTTTTCGGCAAGTCTTCCTTAAACTTCGAAGTCTAACGTTGGGCGCTACGAGTATTGCGTTTTGGTTTGTGTCTATGAAGCCGTTTTTGTTGCTTGGGCTTGGTCTTTTGTCAGCCACCGCCCTTTCCCAGCCTGCTTTTGCCGCGTCGGATGCCCGCACCCTGCAGATCGTTGTATCGAAGGACAGGCAATCGCTTGCGGTCTATGACGGCGACCAGGTGGTGGCGACGTCAAAGGTCTCGACCGGCAAGCGCGGCCATACGACGCCGAGCGGCATCTTCTCCATTCTGGAAAAGAAGGTTTATCACGAGTCCAATCTCTACTCGGCATCGCCCATGCCCTTCATGCAGAGGCTGACGTGGTCGGGCATCGCACTGCACGAATCCAACTCGGTTCCGAATTACCCTGCATCCCACGGCTGCGTGCGCATGCCGAAGGCCTTTGCCAAGATGCTCTACCAGATGACCGAGCGCGGCGTGCATGTCGTCATCGCCGATCAGCCGCTGGTGCCCCAGCCCTTCGAAAACGCGATGCTGTTCCAGCCGCAAGCCGCGCCACCGCCGGCATTGTTCTCTGGCATTGAACTTCGCCCCATGACTGCAAGCTTTCTGCAGCAGGGACAATCCCTGCAGGTTGCGACGAACGATGTTACCTCGATCAAGATACCAAAGGCCCAGGAAATCGTTGCGCCGCCTGCCGATCTCGCGCCGCTCAGCATCCTGATCACCCGGCGTGGCCTGCGCGAAAATGTGCGCGACCTCCAGGGCCTCCTGAACGGAATGGGGTTCATCACCGGAACGCCCGACGGCATGCTCGGACCTTCGACGGTGCAGGCGATCGAAGACTTCAGGAAGGCACATGACATCAAAGCTATGGGCGATCTTGTCAGCCCGGCCCTGATGAAGGTGGTCTATGCCGCCGCCGGCAAGGGCGAACCACCGAACGGCGCAATCATGGTCCGTCAGAATTTCAAGCCACTCTTTGAAGGGCCTGCCATCATCGCCGAGCCACAGGAGGCACTCGGCGTGCACTTCTTCACCGCCAACACGATCGACCGCATCAACGGCAAGGCAGATTGGTTCGGCATGACCCTGGAAGAAGATCTGAGCAAGCAAGCAAAGAAGCGGTACGGCATTTCCAGCGAGGAGCAATCGCAATCGCTTGATGCGGCCGAACAGGCGCTGAGCCGCATCAGCGTTCCCGACGAGGTGCGCCATCGCATCGAGGATCTGTTGACGGCCGGCTCATCGCTGACGATTTCCGACACCGGCGTTGGACCTGAAACCGGGAACGAAACCGATTTCATCACCATCACCAATAACGGCGCGCTCGGGAAGAAGGGCTAAAGCCTTTTCGCTTTTACGCAATTCCGGACGGAAAACCGCCATGCACTTTTCCTGGAATTGCTCTAGACCAGCTCCACGTCGATCACGCCCGGCGCCGTACGCAGCGCGGCTGCGATTTCCGGCGTGATCCGATATTTCTCCGGCAGTGCTACCTCGACCTCGCGCAAGCCTTCCTCCTTGATGACGATGAAGGAGACGAGGCCGTCGCCCTTGGCATTCAGATGCGCGGCAACGGCTTTCAGCGGCCCGGAATCGCGGACATAGACGCGCAGAGCCTTCTGCATCTGCAGCGATTTCTCCTCCAGCGACTGCGCCGTCTGCAGGCGCAAACTGATGCCTTCCGGGCGCTCGTCCGCCTGGGCGGTGATGACGAAGGATTTGCCGACTTCGAGAACGTCGCGATACTGGTTGAGCGTTTCGGAGAAGAGCACGGCTTCGAACTGTCCCGAGGCATCGGAGAAGACGAAGATGCCCATCTTATTACCGGTGCGGGTCTTGCGCTCCTGCTTCGAGATCACCGTGCCAGCCAGGCGGCCGTTGCTGGCGCCCTGCTTCACCGCGGCGGAGAAATCGGCGAAGGGCTGCACGCGCATCTTGTCGAGCACGCTCTTGTAAGTGTCGAGCGGATGCGCCGTCAGATAGAAGCCGAGCACCTGGAACTCGCGCAGCAGCCGCTCCGAGGCAAGCCAAGGCGTATAGGGCGGGAACACGATCTTTTCCGGACCTGACGCCGCACTCCCGAACATGTCATGCTGGCCGCTGCGCTTGTTTTCCTGCGCCACCTGGGCATAGCCCATGATGCGATCAAGGCCGGCGATCAGCTGCGCACGGTCGATTTCGAAGCAGTCGAAGGCGCCGGCGCAGATCAGGCTTTCCAGAACGCGGCGGTTGATCTGCTTGGGATCGATGCGCAGGCAGAAGTCCTCGATGCCGGCAAATGGCTGATCGCCGCGCACTTCGACGATATGGTCGACGGCGGATTCGCCGACGCCCTTGATCGCGGCCAGCGCGTAGTAGATGCGGTTGTCGCCGGTCTCGAAATGGCGGAAAGAGGTCTGTACCGAAGGCGCAATGACCTCGATGCCCAGGCGCTTGGCATCCTGACGGAAGTCGTTGACCTTTTCGGTATTGGACATATCGAGCGTCATCGACGCTGCCAGGAACTCCACCGGGTAATGCGCCTTCATATAGGCGGTCTGGTAGGAGACGATGGCGTAGGCGGCGGCGTGCGACTTGTTGAAGCCGTAGTTGGCGAATTTCGCGAGCAGATCGAAGATGACGTCTGCCTGCCCTTTCGAGACCTCGTTCTTGATGGCACCATCGACGAAGCGCTCGCGCTGCTGGTCCATCTCCGCCTTGATCTTCTTACCCATGGCGCGGCGCAGAAGATCGGCTTCACCGAGCGAATAACCCGAGAGCACCTGGGCGACCTGCATCACCTGCTCCTGGTAGACGATAACGCCCTGCGTTTCCTTCAGGAGATAGTCGATCTTCGGGTGGATCGACTCGATCTCTTCTTCGCCGTGCTTGCGGGCGTTATAGACCGGGATGTTCTCCATTGGACCCGGCCGATAGAGCGCCACAAGCGCGATGATGTCCTCAATGCAGTCCGGGCGCATGCCGATGAGAGCCTTGCGCATGCCCGCACTTTCCACCTGGAACACGCCAACCGTCTCGCCGCGCGAGAGCATGTCATAGGTCTTCTTGTCGTCGAGCGGGATGCTGGCGAGATCGATGCTGATGCCGCGCTTGGCGACAAAATCGACCGCCGTCTTCAGAACCGTAAGGGTCTTCAGGCCAAGGAAGTCGAACTTCACGAGGCCGGCCTGCTCCACCCATTTCATGTTGAACTGGGTGACCGGCATGTCGGAGCGCGGATCGCGATACATCGGCACCAGCTTCGAAAGCGGCCGGTCGCCGATGACGATACCGGCGGCATGCGTCGAGGCATGGCGATAAAGGCCCTCGATCTTCTGGGCGATATCGAGCAGGCGGGCGACCACCGGCTCCTTGTCCGCCTCCTCCTGCAGACGCGGCTCCTCCTCGATTGCCTTGCTGAGCGGAGTCGGATTGGCGGGATTGTTCGGCACCAGCTTGCAGATCTTGTCGACCTGGCCATAGGGCATTTCCAGCACGCGACCGACGTCGCGCAGGGCGGCGCGCGCCTGCAGCGAACCGAAGGTGATGATCTGCGCCACCTGCTCGCGGCCATACTTGGCCTGCACATAGCGGATCACCTCTTCGCGCCGATCCTGGCAGAAGTCGATATCGAAGTCCGGCATCGAGACGCGTTCCGGATTGAGGAAGCGCTCGAACAGCAGCGAGAAGCGCAGCGGATCGACGTCGGTGATGGTCAGCGCATAGGCGACCAGCGAGCCCGCACCTGAACCACGACCCGGGCCGACCGGGATATCATGCCGCTTGGCCCATTTGATGAAGTCGGCAACGATCAGGAAGTAGCCGGGGAACTTCATGCGCTCGATGACGCTGAGCTCGAATTCCAGCCGGTCGCGATACTCCCTTTCCTCGTAACCCGGTGCCATGCCGAGCGAAGCCAGGCGGTGGTCGAGCCCTTCCACTGCCTGGGCGCGCAGCTCCGCGGACTCGGCGCGTTCGGCCTCTTCCGCATCGTCAGTGGCGCCGGTGAAGCGCGGCAGGATCGGCTTGCGCGTCTTCAGGACGAAGGAGCAGCGGCGGGCGATCTCGACCGTATTCTCCAAAGCCTCCGGCAGATTGGCGAAGAGTTTCGCCATGTCGGCGCGGCTCTTCAGATAGTGATCCGGCGTCAGGCGGAAACGCGTATCGTCCGAGACGATGGCATTGTGGGCAACGGCCATCAGCGCGTCGTGCGCGTCATAATCGTCACGCGTCGGGAAAAAGGCCTCGTTGGTCGCAACGAGCGGAATGTCATGCTCGTAAGCCATCGCGATCATCTTCTGCTCGTGGCGGCGATCATAGGTGCCGTGGCGCTGCAACTCGACATAAAGCCTGTCGCCGAAGAGACGCTTCAGCATCAGCAACCGGGAGAGCCCCTGCCCGGAGTGCCCTTCCTTCAGCGCCATGTCGACCGGCCCGCTCAACGATCCTGTCAGGGCGATCATGCCTTCCGTGCCAATCTCCTCCAGCCATGACGTGGTGATGTGAACGGCGCTATTGCCTTCGCCGCCGAGATAGGCGCGGCTCACCAGATCGACGAGGCGCTCATAGCCCTCCTCGGTGGAGGCAAGCAGCACGATCGACGGCAGCTTCGCCAGTGCCTGCTGCGGCCCGCGTTTCTCGCCCTCGCCGCCATCTTCCATGTCGATCGATACCTGACAGCCGATGATCGGCTGCAGGCCCTCGTCCATCGCCTTCTGCGAGAATTCCAGCGCAACGAAGAGGTTATTGGTATCGGTGATTGCGATGGCCGGCTGACTGTCGCCGGCGGCCTTGGCCAGTATCTTCTTGAGCGGCAGTGCGCCCTCTAGCAGAGAATAGGCGGAATGAACCCGCAGGTGTACGAATTCCGGCATTTCGCCGACCGGCGCAACCGCGCCGCTGCCACCTACATCTGCCATCTCATACCCTTCCGCATGCCAAAATGAATCAGTGCTATTTTCGGCATTGCGGATCATAAAGTCCAGAAGTTGCTCCCATCAAATACGGGAGCAAGCATGTGCATATGGAGGATAAAATTCACATCGCCATCATGATGAGGGAAAAGCTGGCAACGAACATGACGATGGAGGTGAATGCTGCAACGTCTCGAATGATATCGGTCATTTACGCTCTCCTTACTCGTTATGTTTTCTTTTTGTTCTATTTTTGTTCGAGAGTCAATAGAGGTGTCAATAAAATTCATCACCCGACTTTTCCGCCTGCGGATGGACGCGGAAATGGTCCGGCGCTATGCAGAAGCAAACGGGGACATTACGATGAAATCACTTGCCTGCGCTCTCATTCTTCTTTCGGCGGCAACGATTGCTCATGCTGACGACACCGCCGCGCCCGGCCGCATCATTGACGCCGCGATCGGCGACTGGAACAAGGATGGCAAACCGGATCTCGCCCTGCTCGCAGCAGGCGCCGAGGACGATCAGGCCGACAACCCGATCGGCGTCTATATCTATCTGCGCGATGACGAACACTCCTTGCTGAAGCTCGCCGCAAGCGCTCCGAACAAGATATGGGGCAGCGTCGCGCCCGGCGGCATCGTCGGCCAGGAACCGTCGATCTCGGCGCTGCCGAACGGTTCGATCGCGATCGTCTCGCAGAATGATGCCATCGGGCGGGATCGCTGGCATCAAACGCTGACGCTTGCCTATCGCAACAACAATTTCGTAGTTGCCGGCTACACTTACGATTCCCGCGATACGCTCGAGCCGAATAACAGCCATAACTGCGACTACAACGTGTTAACAGGCAAAGTGACCAAGGACGGCAAGACGCTGAAAGCCGAGGCCAAGACCGTCAGCATCCAGGACTGGCAGGACGATATCGGCCAGAAGGCCTGCGGAAACGGCGAATAGCTGCAAACGTTCTCTTTTTGTTCTTTACAAGCCGCCTGATCGCGGGCATTGTAGCCGCTCACCAGAATTGGAGAGCGTCATGCCGGATCTTACCGAGCTGAACGATTTTATTGTCATCGCCAAGGCCGAGACCTATGTCGGCGACGGCGAGCGACTGCCGTCCTGCCGCAATGGCTCGCATGACATCGGCTATGCCAGCGGCCGCTGGCGCTATCTCGACAGCTATTTCGGCGGCAGGGATTTCGCCGGGCAGGAGATCGTCTGGTACGATGGCGAGCCGATCTGGGCGATGAATTATTTCGGTCGTATCATCGTGCCCGATCTGATCGACGGGACGCGCGCGGGCATGGTCATCAAGGCGGCGCTCATGCGTCTCTATCTGGACGAAAAGCGCTTTCTCGGCGGCTATGAGTTCGAACACGCTTATGGCCGCTATATCGACCATAGTACCGGCGCTTGCGACCACTTTATCGGCCATGAGGCCATCATGGTTGGAGAGCGCAAGGCCTATGAGCTGGATTATCGCGGCGGCTTGATCGTTCCATAACGAACGATCAGAACTCGACCACCTTGCCGTCATTCAGCGTGACGCGGCGGTCCATGCGGGCGGCGAGTTCGTGATTGTGGGTGGCGATCAGGGCCGCAAGGCCAGATTGGCGCACCAGCGCTTCCAATGCATCGAAGACGTAATGCGCGGTATCCGGATCGAGATTGCCGGTGGGCTCGTCCGCCAGCAGCACCAGCGGTGCGTTGGCAACGGCGCGGGCGATCGCGACGCGCTGCTGTTCGCCGCCAGACAATTCGGCCGGACGATGATCGGCGCGATGGCCGATGCGCATGTAATCGAGAAGCTGAGCGGCCCGCGCGCTCGCATCCTTGCGGGAGAGACCGGAAATGAGCTGCGGCATCATGATGTTCTCAAGAGCCGAGAATTCCGGCAGCAGGTGATGGAATTGATAGACAAAACCGATCTCGCTGCGGCGCACGGCCGTGCGCTTGTCGTCGGACAAGGCTTCGCAAGCCTGGCCGTTGACGAGCACCTCGCCGCCATCCGGGTGCTCGAGCAGGCCGGCGACATGCAGGAGCGTCGACTTTCCTGTGCCGGAAGGCGCGACAAGCGCGACCATCTCGCCGCTACGCAGGGTAAAATCGGCTTTCTTCAAGATCGGCAGGCGCATCTCACCCTGCCCATAATGACGCTCCACGCCAGAGAGCTGAAGAACGACGTTGCGTTTCATCAAATGCGGATTCCTTATTCGTAGCGCAACGCCTGCACCGGATCGAGCCGCGAGGCACGCCAGGCCGGAAAGATCGTGGCAAGGAAAGACAACGTCAGAGCCATCACGATAACGGAGATGGTCTCACTCATATTCATCTTGGCCGGTAGTTTGCTGAGGAAATAGACTTCCGGATTGAAAATCACCGTACCCGAAATCCAGCTGAAGAACTGACGGATGGACTCGATGTTCAGGCAGACAAAGACGCCAAGGATCACGCCTGCAAGCGTGCCGACGACACCGATGGCCGCCCCCGTCATGAAGAAGATACGCATGATCGAGCCCGACGTCGCGCCCATGGTGCGCAGGATGGCGATATCGCTGCCCTTATCCTTCACCAGCATGATCAGGCCTGAAATAATGTTCAGTGCGGCGACGAGGACGATCAGCGTCAGGATCATGAACATCGTATTGCGCTCGACCTGCAGAGCCGAGAAGAAGGTGGCGTTGACCTGCCGCCAGTCGGTCAGGAAGATCTGCCGCCCGGCCGCCTCTTCGATCTTTGGTCGCAGCTGATCGACATCATCAGGGTTGGTGATAAAGAGCTCTATCTTCTCAGCAATGCCCTGGGCATTGAAAAAGACCTGCGCCTCCTCCAGCGGCATGAAGACGACGGAGGAATCATATTCCGACATGCCAACTTCGAAGATACCTGAGATTGTGTAGGCCTTGACGCGCGGATTGACGCCGAACGGCGTGACATCCCCATCCGGCGCCGTCAGTGTGATCTGGTCACCGGCCGTCAGGCCCAACTGCCGCGCGAGGCGGCTGCCGATCAGCACACCTTGCCCGGAGGCAAAACCGACCATATCGCCGGAAACGACGTGATCCGATACCGATTTGAGCCTCGTCAGATCCTCCGAGCGGATGCCGCGCACCAGCGCGCCGGTGCCCGAGCCGCCGCGGCCAGACGCAAGCGTCTCTCCTTCGACGAGCGGCAAGACCATGGTGACGCCGGGGACGGTGGAAAACTTCTTCGCCAGCTCAGCATAATCGTTCAGCGGCGAATCAATAGGCTGGACGACGACATGGCCGTTGAACCCAAGGATCTGCTTGAAGAGTTCCGCACGGAAGCCATTCATGACTGCCATGACGATGATCAGCGCCGCAACGCCGAGCATGATGCCGACCAGCGAGAAGCCGGCAATGACCGAGATGGACGCCTCCCTGCGCCGGGAGCGCAGATAGCGCCAGGCCACAAGCCGCTCGAATCCGGAAAACGGACGAGATGATGGGCCGGCCTTGAACGAATTTTCCTGCTGTTCCACTGCCGCGCTCACCGCCATTCGCCTTCCATCCTATCTATCGCTAGAGCCGGATGATTTTGGGTCGATCCGACCTAAAATCTGAAATCCACTCTAAATCAAAGAAGTAGAGCATGATGTCGTCCGAAAACCGCCTACACTTTTCGGCATCATGCTCTCGTCAGCCCGCCAGCCGCTTGATCGCTGCCTCAACCGTCATCGTCTCGCGAGCGCCAGTCTTGCGGTCCTTCACTTCCACTTCGCCGCTCGCGATCGAACGCGGTCCGACGATGATCTGCACGGGCACGCCGATCAGATCTGCCGTCGCGAACTTCGTTCCGGCACGATCGTCGCGATCGTCGAGCAGGACATCCTTGCCGGCCTTCGACAGAGCGGCATAGACCGTTTCGCAAGCCTCGTCACAAGCTTGGTCGCCGGACTTCATGTTGATCACCACGACATCGAACGGCGCAACCGACGCAGGCCAGATGATTCCGTTCTCGTCATGCGATGCTTCGATGATGGCGGGAACAAGGCGGGTCGGGCCGATACCGTAAGATCCCATGTGGACAGTGTGTTCCTTGCCGTCCGGACCCTGCACTTTCGCACCCATCGGCTCGGAATATTTCGTGCCGAAGTAGAAGATGTGGCCGACTTCGATACCGCGCGCCGACAGGCGTTCGCCTTCCGGGATGGCATTGAAGGCAGCCTCGTCATGCATTTCCGAAGTGGCTGCATAGACCGAGGTCCACTTGTCGAAAATGCCCTTCAGACCGGCGACGTCGTCGAAATTCGTGTCTTCGCCGGGAATGTTGAAATTGACGAAATCCTTGTGGCAGAAGACTTCCGACTCGCCGGTATCGGCAAGAATGATGAATTCATGGCTGAGATTGCCGCCGATCGGACCGGTATCCGCGCGCATGGGGATAGCCCGCAAGCCGAGACGATTGAAAGTGCGCAGATAGGCGGCGAACATCTTGTTGTAGGAATGGACAGCGCCTTCCTGCGTCAGATCGAAGGAGTAGGCATCCTTCATCATGAACTCGCGCGAGCGCATGGTGCCGAAACGAGGACGGATCTCGTCGCGGAACTTCAACTGGATATGATAAAGGTTCAGCGGCAAGTCCTTGTAGGACTTGACGTAGGACCGGAAGATGTCGGTGACCATCTCCTCGTTGGTCGGGCCGTAGAGCATGGGCCGGTCCTGCCGGTCCTTGATGCGCAGCATTTCCTTGCCGTAGGCGTCGTAGCGGCCGCTTTCCTGCCAGAGTTCGGCCGACTGCAGCGTCGGCATCGAAAGCTCGATGGCGCCGGAGCGGTTCTGCTCCTCGCGGATGATCCTGTTGACCTTGTCGAGCACACGCTTGCCCAATGGCAACCAGGAATAGATGCCTTGCGACTGCTGGCGGATCATGCCGGTACGCAGCATGAGCCGATGAGAAACAATTTCAGCCTCTTTAGGATTTTCCTTCAGAATGGGCATGAAGTAACGAGACAGACGCATGACGCTTGTTCCAGATGGTTTGACGATCCGCTCTATACGGAATCGTTAGCAAATTATGTATAGAGGCCGTTCATAACTGCTTCGGCGCCGGAAGGAAACCCGCATTCTCCATGAGGGGAACTTGGCAAACGCCCGAGGATGCAGGCGATGCGGCATATTTTCACGATTCCGAAAAGATGCGTTTTTATAAGGATTTACGACGAAAATCTGTCAACAGAAAAAATCTGCGCGACTGTAGCAAAAAAGCAAAAAAACAGATGACAAAGCTCAATGTTTGAGCTAATTTTAGCTCACAAAAGAGGCAAGAAGGCTAAATTCTTGTCGTTTCGCGGTCAAGTCTTGGGAGGATCAGATCTTAGGCGCGCTTGTTCGCTGCCCCGGTAACGGATGAGGATCACGCGATACTTTAAAACAAGGCTTATAGCCTTGTTTTTTTTTGCTTTTACTATGGCCAACTATGCTTTGAACGCCCCGTCGGAAAGCGTTGCCGAACGTTTCCCGTCACGACCTCGCGGCCATGATCTGCAGCCTCTTTGCTTCACCCAGATGACAGGCGTGTGACGAATTGAAGGCGATTGCAAGGCGCTTGGAATTCAACCCACGCTGCAGGCCGTTGCGATTGCTTACTTGTCGTAGCTCGGAACGATTTTCGGAATGGAGTCGATGCTCAACCCGAAATAATGCGAGGCGATATACCAGGCGCCGTAGATGAGGGCCGAGACCAGGGTGGTGAAGAATACAACTCTCCCGGCGCGAAATTTCGTCGGCGCGCTTTCGACGGTTCCGGCGATCACATGCTCGTCTTCAGCCTGCGTGCGCAAACCAAACGGCAGCACGGCAAACAGCGTAATCCACCAAATGACGAAATAAACCGCGAAGCTCGCTGCAATCTGCTGGGCCATTATGCTCCCTCAAAGCGGTTCAGTTCTTCACGGAATCTCCGAACCGCTCGACCTTATTGTTTTACTCAATTCCGGACGGAAAACCGCTGCGCACTTTTCCCGGAATTGCTCCAGAGACGAGTCTGCTCGCCCTTCCCTCTTCCAAGTTGCTTATAGGGGCAAAGCCGCCATCTTTCAAAGCACCTTCCAGCGCTTTAATGTCACACTTGCTCAAGCTCGATCAGCGTCCCGAAGAAGTCTTTCGGGTGCAGGAAGAGTACCGGCTTGCCATGCGCGCCGATTTTCGGCTCGCCGTTCCCAAGCACCCGGGCGCCTGTGGCGACCAGATGGTTACGCGCCGCAAGAATATCGGCAACCTCGTAACAGATGTGATGCATGCCGCCGTCCGGGTTCTTCGCAAGGAAAGCTGCGATTGGCGATGCGTCGCCGAGCGGCTCCAGCAGCTCGACTTTGCTGTTCGGCAATTCGACGAAAACGACCGTTACACCATGCTCGGGCAAAGCCTGCGGTGCGGACACAACGGCGCCAAGCGTCTCGCGATAAGCGCGACTGGCCGTTGCAATATCCGGAACGGCAAGCGCGATATGATTGATCCGTCCAAGCACGATCTCTCCTCCCCGATCGGATGGCGAACTTCAGCCGCCGGTGCGTGTGACGAAGACGGTCACAAGAGGCTTCTTCCCCCAGCCCTGGTTGGCGGCGGCGCGCACGGCGCGGCGGGCAGCTTCCTGCAGCATGTCCAGATCCTTACGGCGGGCACGGGGAATGCTTTCGATGGCGCTGACGACGGCGTCAAAGAGCGTGTCTTCCATCTCGTCACCCTCGTCGTCATAGGCCGGCAAGCCGATCGGCACGACATCGGGATCGCCGACGATGTCGTAACGGGCGTCGAGCACGACATTGACAGCGACATGGCCGACATAGGAGAGCTTCTTGCGCTCACCGATGCCCATCTCATCGAAATCGCCGATCAGAGTGCCATCCTTGAAGATGCGCCCATGCGGCGCTTCACCGATGACCTCAGCCAGCCCGGGTGCAAGGCGCAATATATCGCCATTGCGCACGCGCGGCACGACGGAGATACCACTTTGCTCCGCCAGTTCCTTGTGCGCGGTCAGATGCGTGGCCTCGCCATGAACGGGAACGACGATCTTCGGCCGCGTCCACTCATACATCTTCTGTAGTTCGTTGCGGCGAGGATGTCCGGACACGTGAACAAGCGCTTCGGCATCCGTCACGATATGTATGCCCTGTTCGATCAGGCCGTTCTTAATATCCTGAATGGCTTTCTCGTTGCCGGGGATGGCACGCGAGGAGAAGACGACAATATCGCCCGCAGCCAGTGCGACATTGCGCATCTCATCTCTCGCCAGTTTGGCAAGGGCAGCGCGCGGCTCGCCCTGGCTACCGGTGAGGATGACCACCACCTTGTCGCGCGGGATATAACCGTATTCGTCCTCGGCGATGAACGGCTTGATGCCCTCCATCAGACCGATGTCGCGAGCCACATCGACGACGCGCTTCAGCGAGCTGCCGAGCAGCAGCACCTCACGACCGGCAGCCTCGGCAGCCTCGGCGACGGTGCGGATACGGCCGACATTCGAGGAGAAGGTGGTGACCGCCACGCGACCCTCGGCATCCTCGATGATCTTGCGCAGGCTTTCGGAGACGTCCTTCTCGGAAGGCGAGACACCGTCGCGAAGGGCGTTGGTGGAATCGCACATCAGCGCCAGCACGCCCTCGTCGCCGAGTTGGCGGAAGCGGGTCTCGTCAGTCAGCGGCCCGAGCGACGGCTCGTGGTCGATCTTCCAGTCGCCCGTATGGATGACGTTGCCAACCGGCGTGCGGATCATCAGCGACATCGGTTCGGGGATCGAGTGATTGACGGCGACGCCTTCGATGCTGAAGGGGCCGACATTGATGCGGTCGCCGGCCTTGAACGGAGTGATCGGAATCTCACCCATAGTCTTTTCGTAGTCCCGCTTGGCTTCCAGCAAGCCGGCAGTAAAGCCCGAAGCGTAGACAGGGACATTCAGGCCAGGCCAAAGATCATTCAGCGCGCCGTAATGATCCTCATGCGCGTGAGTGATAATGATGCCCTTGAGGTTCTTGCGCTCCTTGGCCAGGAAACGGATATCCGGCAGCACCAGATCGACGCCAGGCAGATCCGGCCCTGGGAATGTGACGCCGCAATCGACCATGATCCACTGGCGATTCTCCGGCGGACCATAGCCGTACAATGCGAGATTCATACCGATCTCGCCGACGCCGCCGAGTGGCAGAAACACCAGTTCGTCTTGCTTCGCCATTTCGTTCCCAACCATTACTTAAGAAAAACATCGCCCGCCGCGATCGGCATAGTCTTGCCGTCGTCGGTCTCGAGCATCAACAAGCCATTATCATCGATTCCAACGAAGTGGCCTAAAATCGACCGGTCCGGCAAATTCACGGTGATCTTTTCACCGATACCGCACGCCGCCTCCCGCCAGCGGGCGGTGACCTCCCGAACGCCCTTGCCGTTGTTCCAGGCAGCAAGCACTTCCGCCATTGCCGCGTAGAGATGCGCAAACAGTTCTTCCGCTGAAACCATAGAGCCCTGCTGGCGCAGGCTGGTCACTGGATACATCGGATTGTCGGGCGTGGTGGTGACATTGATACCGATGCCGATGACAAGCGCATAGCGTCCATCGGGGAGCGCTTCTCCCTCGATCAGGATGCCACAAGTCTTCTTGCGGCCGATCAGGATATCGTTCGGCCATTTGATCTCGGCCGGCTCGGCGGCCAGCGGCAATACGGCACGCACCGCCTGATGCACAGCGACCGCAACCGCAAGCGGCAGGGAGCCGAGACGCTCCATCGGTGCGGGATCGATCAAAAGCAGCGATGCGTAGAGATTGCCGGGTTCGGAAACCCATGGACGACCGCGGCGACCACGCCCGCCGGTCTGGCGCTCGGCGGTCACCCACAGGTTTCCGGGATCGCCAGAGCGTGCTCTTTCCAGACACACGCTATTTGTAGAGGAAGTCTCTGAAATGGCATCGTGCCGGAAGTCGGCAAGCGACTTCCGGCTGTTCATATCAAACGCCATCAAAACAGCGTCGCGGCCGCCAGATCGGCAGCACCGCCGATTGCGCCGCCGAACAAGACGTAAGTAATGACGAAGAGGCCCGAGAGACCGAAGACCAGGCGCAGCGAACCGGCCGTGCGCGTGAATTCGTCCTTGGCTTCATCAAACCACATCACCTTGATGACACGCAGATAGTAGTAAGCGCCAACGACCGAGGCCAGAACGCCGATGATGGCGAGCGCGTAGAGATGCGCCTGGATGGCGGCGACGAAGACGAAGTACTTTCCGAAGAAGCCTGCCAGCGGCGGAATGCCGGCGAGCGAGAACATCAGCGCCGTCAGCACAACTGCCATGAAGGGGTTCGTCGCGGAGAGGCCGGCGAGATCTTCGATGCTTTCGACCTGACGTCCATCCTTGCGGCGCATCGCCAAAATGATGGCGAAGGAGCCGAGCGTCATGACCATGTAAATGACCATATAGAGCATGACGCCTGACACACCGGTCTTGGTCCCTGCGGCGAGACCGACGAGCGCATAGCCCATGTGGCCGATCGAGGAATAGGCCATCAGTCTCTTGAAATTACGCTGACCGATCGCGGCGAAGGAGCCGAGCAGCATCGAGGCAATCGAGATGAAGACTATGATCTGCTGCCAGTCAGCCAGAACCGGGTGGAAGGCGGTGACGACGATACGGGTCAGGATCGCCATGGCGGCAACCTTGGGCGCACCGGCGAAGAAGGCGGTGACCGGGGTCGGAGCGCCTTCGTAAACGTCCGGCGTCCACATATGGAAAGGAACGGCGGAGATCTTGAAGGCCAAGCCGGCAAGCACGAAGACCAGACCGAAGACGAGACCGAGCGAACGGGTCTCAGAGCTGAGGGCCGTGGCAATGGCGTCGAAGGTCGTATGGCCGGTGAAGCCGTAGACCAGCGACATACCGTAGAGCAGCATACCGGAGGAGAGCGCACCGAGAACGAAGTACTTCAGGCCGGCTTCGGTCGACTTCACGCTGTCGCGGTTGATGGCGGCCACGACGTAGAGTGCCAGCGACTGCAGTTCCAGCGACAGGTAGAGCGAGATCAGGTCATGGGCCGAGATCATCAGCAGGATGCCGAGGGTTGCGAGAACGAGCAGAACCGGGAACTCGAACCGATCGAGTTGTTGCTCGCGCGCATGCCCCATGCTCAGGAACATGGCGACGATCGAGCCGACCAGGGCGACGATCTTCATGAAGCGCGAGAAGCCGTCGGCGAGATAGGCACCGCCATAGGCCAGCCCCTCGCCCGGCACGAAGATGATCCAGAGACCGGCCACCGCAAGAAGCGCGATGGCAAGACCGGTGACCATGGGTCCCGACCGCTCGCCCGAGAAGACGCCGATCATGAGCAACGCAAGCGCACCGACCGCGAGGATGAGCTCCGGAATGGAAAGATGCAGGCTTGCAAAAATTGTGTCAGCAGTCATATCGAATAGGTCCCGTCATCAATTCATCGACAGCGCAACATTCTGCGCAGCGTGCAGGGCAGCGGTATAGTTGTTGACCAGCAGATCCACCGAAGCGGCTGTGGCATCGAAGATCGGAGCCGGATAGACGCCGAAGAGGATCGTCAAAGCGATCAGCGGATAAAGGATCAGCTGTTCACGCGGCGACAGATCCAGGAGCTTCTTCAGGTTCTCCTTGTCCAGCACGCCGAAAATGACGCGGCGGTAAAGCCAGAGCGCATAGGCGGCCGACAGGATGACGCCGGTGGCGGCGAAGAGCGCAACCCAGGTGTTGGCGCGGAAGACGCCGATCAGGGTCAGGAATTCGCCGATGAAGCCGGAGGTGCCGGGCAGACCGACGTTGGCCATGGTGAAGACCATCATGGCAACGGCGTATTTCGGCATGTTGTTGACCAAGCCACCATAGGCCGCGATCTCGCGGGTATGGGTCCGGTCGTAGATTACGCCGACGCAGAGGAAGAGCGCGCCCGAGACGATGCCGTGCGACAGCATCTGGAAAATCGCGCCTTGAACGCCCTGCTGGTTGGCCGCGAAGATACCCATCGTCACGTAGCCCATGTGGGCGACGGAGGAATAGGCAATCAGCTTCTTGATGTCTTCCTGCATCAGCGCCACCAGCGAGGTGTAGATGATGGCGATGACCGACAGGGCGAAGACGAACGGCGCGAAATATTCCGACGCATTCGGGAACATGCCGAGCGAGAAGCGGATGAGGCCGTAGCCGCCGAGCTTCAGGAGGACGCCAGCCAGAATGACGGAGCCCGCCGTCGGCGCCTGAACGTGCGCGTCGGGCAGCCAGGTGTGCACCGGCCACATCGGCATCTTCACCGCGAAGGAGGCGAAGAAGGCCAGCCATAGCCACGTCTGCAGCTGCGGCGGGAACTTGTAGGCGAGCAGCGACGGGATATCGGTCGTGCCGGCCTGCCAGTACATCGCCATGATGGCAAGCAGCATCAGCACCGAGCCGAGCAGCGTGTAGAGGAAGAATTTGTAGCTGGCGTAAACGCGATCCTTGCCCCCCCAGACGCCGATGATCAGGAACATCGGGATGAGGCCAGCTTCGAAGAAGACGTAGAATAGCACGATATCCAGCGACACAAAAACGCCGACCATCATCGTCTCGAGGACGAGGAAGGCGATCATGTAGTCCTTCAGCCGCTTTTCGACCGAAAGCCAGCTTGCCAGCACGCAGAAAGGCATCAGGAAAGTCGACAGGATCACGAACAGCATCGAAATGCCGTCGACACCCATGTGATAGCTGATGCCGCTGGTCAGCCAGTCATGCTTCTCGATCATCTGGAAGCCGGGATTGGCGTTGTCGAACCAGATCCAGACAAACAGCGATACGATGAAGGTGAAGACCGTCGTCGCCAGAGAAATATTCAGGATGTTGCGGCGGCCGTTGGGGCCGTCTTCCCGCGTGAACAGCAGGAGAAGGACGCCCACCAGCGGCAGGAACGTGACCGTTGAAAGAATAGGCCAATCGGTCATCAGAGGGAACTCCCGAGCATCATCCAAGTAACGAGGGCCGCAATGCCGAGCAGCATCGCGAAGGCATAGTGATAGAGGTAGCCGGTCTGCAGGCGCACGACGCGGTTGGTGACATCGACGACGCGCGCGGCAATGCCGTTCGGGCCGATGGTGTCGATGACCCCGATATCGCCCTGCTTCCAAAGGAAGCGACCAAGGCGCTTGGCCGAGCGAACGAAGAGGAAGTCATAGAGCTCGTCGAAGTACCACTTGTTCAAGAGGAACTCGTAGAGCGGGCGCTGCTGCTGAGCGAGGCGACGGGGCGTTTCCGGCGACTGGATGTACATGTACCAAGCAACCACGAAGCCAACGACCATCGCGATGAACGGGCTGAGCTCGACCCAATGCGGAGCATGCTCCATCTCTTCGAGGATCTTGTTGTCAGGCACTGTGAAGAGCGCGTGCTTCCAGAATTCCTCGTAGGCGTGACCGACGAAGTAGTCATGGAAATACCAGCCGGCGAAGACGGCGCCGATCGCCAACAGATAGAGCGGGACCAACATGACATTCGGCGATTCATGCACATGGTGCATGACTTCGTGCGAGGCACGGGGCTTGCCGAAGAAGGTCATGAAAATCAGGCGCCAGGAATAGAAGCTGGTGAACAGCGCGGCGATGACCAGCAGCGTGAAGGCAAAGCCGGCGGCCGGATTGTGCGACGTGTACGAAGCCGAGATGATCGCATCCTTGGAGAAGAAGCCGGCAAAGCCGATCGGCGAAAATGGAATGCCGACGCCGGTGATCGCCAGCGTGCCGATGATCATCATCCAATAGGTCTTCTTGATGTGCGAACGGAGGCCACCCATATGGCGCATGTCCTGCTCGCCATCGACGGCGTGGATGACCGAGCCGGCGCAGAGGAAGAGCAGAGCCTTGAAGAAGGCGTGCGTGAACAGATGGAAAATGGCAGCGCCGTAAGCGCCGACGCCGAGCGCGACAAACATGTAGCCGAGCTGCGAACAGGTCGAATAGGCGATCACGCGCTTGATGTCGTTCTGCACGAGGCCGACGGTCGCCGCGAAGAAGGCTGTGATCGCGCCGACGACGGTCACGACGGTCAGGGCATCTTGCGACAATTCGAAGATCGGCGACATGCGGGCGACGAGGAAGACGCCGGCGGTGACCATCGTTGCGGCATGGATGAGCGCCGAAACCGGGGTCGGGCCTTCCATGGCGTCCGGCAGCCAGGTGTGCAGCAGGAACTGTGCCGACTTACCCATCGCGCCCATGAAGAGCAGCAGGCAGACGCCGGTGAGCGCGTGACCGCGATCGAGATGCATGCCGAAAAGGTTGAGTCCGATATCGCCCGGCTGACCGCCCTGCCCTGCGGCGAAGCTCTGCGCATTGCCGAAGATGACGTCGAGGTTGATCGAGCCGAAGAGGACGAAGACGCCCGCAATGCCGAGCACGAAGCCAAAGTCGCCGACGCGGTTGACGATGAAGGCCTTGATTGCCGCTGCGGACGCGGACGGCTTCTTGAACCAGAAGCCGATCAGCAGATAGGAGGCCAGACCGACGCCTTCCCAGCCGAAAAACATCTGGGCGAGGTTGTCGGAGGTCACCAGCATGAGCATGGCGAAGGTGAAGAGCGACAGATAGGCGAAGAAGCGCGGACGATGCGGATCGTGGTGCATGTATCCGATCGAGTAGACGTGAACCAGGGTCGAAACCGTGTTCACGACGATCAGCATGACCGAGGTCAGCGTGTCGATGCGCAGCGACCAGGACGCGTCGATGCCGCCGGACTGGATCCAGCGCAGGACTTCAACCTTGATCGGGCCGTCCGTATGGCCGAGAGCCACGGTGAAGAAGACGACCCAGGATAGGACGCCGGCGACGATCATCAGGCCGGTGGTAACGTATTCCGAAGCCTTGGCGCCGATGGCGCGGCCGAAAAGGCCGGCGATAATCGCACCGATCAGGGGAAGAAAGACGATAGCCTTATATAAAAACATAGCTGTATCAGCCCTTCATCACGTTGACGTCTTCAACCGCGATGGAGCCGCGGTTACGGTAGAAGACGACGAGAATTGCAAGACCGATCGCAGCTTCGGCCGCAGCGACGGTCAAAATGAATAGAGCGAAGACCTGGCCGACGATGTCGTTGAGGAACGACGAGAAAGCGACCATGTTGATGTTAACCGCGAGCAGTATCAGCTCGATGGACATCAGGATGATGATGACGTTCTTGCGGTTGAGAAAGATACCGAAGACGCCGAGCACGAAGAGGATGGCGCTAACCGTCAGGTAGTGGGAAAGTCCGATGACCATGTTCTTGTTCCTTTGATCCTCGTGCCTCGCCTCAGACGCCCTGCCCCGGCTTGACCTTGACCACCTCGACGGCGGTAGCAGGCGTGCGGGCGACCTGTTGGGGGATATTCTGGCGCTTGATGTGCGTGCGATGCTTCAGCGTCAGCACGATCGCGCCGATCATCGCAACCAGCAGAACAAGGCCGGCGATCTCGAAGAAATAGACGTAGTTGGTATAGAGCACGTCGCCGAGGGCGGCAGTGTTCGTGCGTTGCGTGATGGCGGGGATCGGCATGGCGACCGACTTGGCGATCTGGGGCGAGATCACGCTGCCGCCGATGACGACGATCAGCTCGGCGGCGAGGATGACGCCGATCAGCGCGCCGATCGGCGCATATTCCAGAATGCCCGCCCGGAGTTCGGCGAAATCGACATCAAGCATCATGACGACGAAAAGGAAGAGAACCGCCACGGCGCCGACATAAACGACCAGCAGGATCATCGCCAGGAACTCGGCCCCCATCAACAGGAAGAGGCCGGCCGCGTTGAAGAAAACCAGGATCAGGAACAGGACCGAATGGACCGGATTCCGCGCTGAGATGACCATGAACGCCGACGCCACAGCGACAAAGGCGAAGATGTAGAAAAAAAGAGCCTGCAGACCCATGTTGGTGCCTTTTTCGTCTTCCCCCGGGCAGCGGGGTGCTTCCCCTGCCCGATGGAGCTCGGTCGGACCTTCGTCCGGCAAAGCCCCGGTCTAGATTCAACCGCGACGGCGACAACGGGCCGCCCGTCACGGCATACTCAAAACTCCGCTCAGCGGTACGGCGAATCCATCGCGATGTTGCGCGCGATTTCGCGTTCCCAGCGGTCGCCATTGTCCAAAAGCCGCGTTTTGTCGAAGTAGAGCTCTTCGCGGGTCTCGGTGGCGAATTCGAAGTTCGGCCCTTCGACGATAGCGTCGACCGGGCAGGCTTCCTGGCAGAAGCCGCAATAGATGCACTTCACCATGTCGATGTCGTAACGCACCGTGCGGCGGGTGCCGTCGTTGCGGCGCGGCCCGGCCTCGATGGTGATAGCCTGGGCAGGACAGATGGCTTCGCAGAGCTTGCAGGCGATGCAGCGCTCTTCGCCGTTGGGATAACGGCGCAGCGCATGTTCGCCGCGGAAGCGCGGGCTGACCGGCCCCTTCTCGAAGGGGTAATTGATCGTCGCCTTCTGCTTGAAGAAGTAACGCATCGACAAAAAGAACGCGCCGACAAATTCCTTGAGAAACAGCGAGCTGACGGCATTGGACAAACCGGCCATCTTAACCTCCAAAACTGCCAGAAGCGGGGACAGACATCATCACGCCCATCCCGTCAGCTTCAGCACGAATGCAACGATAACGACCATGGCAAGCGACAGCGGCAGGAAAACCTTCCAGCCAAGGCGCATGAGCTGGTCGTAGCGGTAGCGCGGCACGAAAGCCTTCACCATCGCGAACATGAAAAACACAAGGCAGGACTTCAGCAGGAACCAGATGATGCCCGGAACCCAATTCAGGATCCAGATATCGACCGGAGGCAGCCAGCCGCCGAGGAAGAGGATCGTCGTGAGCGAGCACATCAGCACGACGGCAGCATATTCGCCGAGCATGAACATCATGTACGGGGAAGAGCTGTATTCGACCATGAAGCCGGCGACCAGTTCCGATTCCGCTTCCGGAAGATCGAAAGGCGGGCGGTTGGTTTCAGCGAGCGCCGAAATGAAGAACACGATGAACATCGGGAACAGCGACAGCCAGTGCCAGTCGAGGAACGAGGCCGGCAGGCCGAGCTTGGTCCCGAGGCCCGTCTGCTGCGAGAGCACGATATCCGTCAGGTTCAGCGAACCGACGCAAAGCAGCACGGTGACGATGACGAAGCCGATCGAGACTTCGTAGGACACCATCTGTGCCGCAGAGCGCAGCGCGCCGAGGAACGGATACTTCGAGTTCGAAGCCCAGCCGCCCATGATGATGCCGTATACTTCCAGCGACGAAATCGCCAGGATGTAAAGGATGCCGACGTTGATATCGGCGACGACCCAATTCTGCGCCAGCGGCACGACGGCCCAGGTGGACAGCGCCAGTACCACGGACACCAGCGGTGCCAGCAGAAACACGGTCTTGTTTGCGCCGGCCGGGATAATCGGCTCCTTGAAGATGAACTTCAGAAGGTCGGCGAAGGACTGAAACAGGCCGAAGGGACCGACGACGTTCGGGCCGCGGCGCAGCTGAACCGCCGCCCAGATCTTACGGTCGGCAAGCAGAATAAAGGCGATGAAGATCAGCAGAGGGACCAGGAGCAACAAGGCCTGGCCGAACATGATCAGCCCCGGCAAGAGATAGGTCGAAACGAATGAATCCATAGTCCTTGCCCTTACTCTGCCGCAGCCTGGAAATTGTTGCGGGCCAATGCCGAGCATTCGGCCATGACAGCCGACGCGCGCGTTATCGGGTTCGTCAAATAGAAGTCTTTGATCGGCGACGCAAATGCCGATTTGCCCATCGCGCCGGCTTTTTTCGCAAGTGCGGCAATTTGGGCGCTATCGGCTTCGGCAATCTCGTCGATGCCGGCGAAATGCGGGAAAGCTGCATAGAGCTTCGCGCGCAATTCTCTCAGCGAATCAAAGGGAAGCTTCTTGCCGAGTACGTCGGAAAGGGCGCGAATGACGGCCCAGTCCTCGCGGGCATCCCCCGGTGCGAAACCGGCGCGATTGCCCATCTGGACGCGGCCTTCGGTATTGACCCAGGTGCCCGACTTTTCGGTGTAGGCGGCGGCCGGGAGAATGACGTCGGCGGTCTGTGCGCCGTTGTCGCCATGCGAGCCAATATAGACGGTGAACTTGGCGCCCTTGCGGCTGAAATCGAGTTCATCGGCGCCGAGCAGGAAGAGCACGTCCATCGACGACAGCATGGTCGCCGCATTGACACCCTTTTCGCCCGGCACGAAGCCGAGATCGAGGCCACCCACGCGGGATGCCGCCGTGTGCAGCACGGCAAAACCGTTCCAGCCGTCCTTGACGACACCGACGGCTGCCGCGAGCTTGGCGGCATTTGCCAGCACCTGCGCGCCATCTTCACGGATCAGTGCGCCCTGGCCGATGATGATCATCGGCTTTTCGGCCTTCTTCAGAACGTCCGCAAAGCTGTGCGAACCGTTGACGATATCGGCGAGCGTATCCGAGCCTGCACCGAGATAGTCGTAGGAGTAGCGCAGGTCGGCATGTTCGCCGATCACGCCGATCGGGAACTTCCCACGGCGCCAGCGCTTGCGGATGCGCGAATTCAGCACGGCAGCTTCGAAGCGCGGATTGGCGCCGACGATCAGCAGCGCATCGGCGGCTTCGATACCCTGAATGCTCGGGTTGAAGATGTAGCTTGCGCGGCCGAGCGACGGATCAAGCGCCGTCCCGTCCTGGCGACAGTCGAGATTCTCCGAACCAAGCGATTTCATCAGTTCGCCGAGGGCGTACATCTCTTCGACCGAGGCGAGGTCGCCGGCGATGGCGCCGATCTTGTCGCCGCTGGTGGCGGAGACCGCCGACTTGATGGCGGCAAAGGCGTCGCTCCAGCTTGCCGCCTGCAGGCGGCCATCCTTGCGGACATAGGGCTTGTCGAGGCGCTGCGTTTTCAGGCCATCCCAGATGAAGCGCGTCTTGTCGGAGATCCACTCTTCGTTGATCTGCTCGTTGACTCTAGGCAGCACGCGCATGACTTCGCGGCCACGCGTATCGACGCGGATGGCGGAGCCGAGCGCGTCCATGACGTCGATCGATTCGGTCTTGTTCAACTCCCACGGACGAGCCGTGAAGGCGAAGGGCTTCGAGGTCAGTGCGCCGACCGGGCAAAGGTCAACGACGTTGCCCTGCAGCTCCGAGGTCATTGCGCGCTCGAGATAGGTGGTGATCTCGGCGTCTTCGCCGCGGCCGATCAGGCCGAGCTCGGAGATGCCGGCAACTTCCGTCGTGAAACGGACGCAACGCGTGCAGTGAATGCAGCGGTTCATCACGGTCTTGACCAGCGGGCCGATATACTTGTCTTCGACGGCGCGCTTGTCTTCCTGATAGCGCGAGCTGTCGATGCCGAAGGCCATGGCCTGGTCCTGCAGGTCGCATTCGCCGCCCTGGTCGCAGATCGGGCAATCCAGCGGATGGTTGATCAGCAGGAACTCCATCACGCCTTCGCGGGCCTTCTTGACCATCGGCGTGTTGGTGAAGACTTCCGGAAGTTCGCCGTTCGGGCCGCCGCGAATGTCGCGCACGCCCATGGCGCAGGATGCCTGCGGCTTCGGCGGGCCGCCCTTTACCTCTACGAGGCACATGCGGCAATTGCCGGCCACCGACAGTCGTTCATGGAAGCAGAAGCGCGGGACTTCGGCGCCGGCTTCCTCGCACGCCTGGATAAGCGTGTAGTGATCCGGAACTTCGATCTCTTTACCGTCAATCTTCAGTTTAGCCATCGTCCACTCAGTCCTATGTCACGTCTCCAGCCGAACCTGGCTGCAGGCAATTTCATGATCGCAAACCGGACTGCCACCGGCGCGGCATGACCGCCGCAGGGCACCGGTTCGCTCACAATAAGCTTTGCCGAATCTTGTCCCCGCAAGATCAGCGTCGCGATCGAAACATGCGGGGCTTGCCCGCAACATTTCCACCGCCTTCATTCACCCTCCCCCGACTGTCGCGTACAGCCAAGGAAAAACCTCAATTCCGGCCCTTCGGCATCAGCGCCTTCGCCTGGCCCACCCAGTCGTCGCGCCGGATGCGGCCGTCGAAGCCGAGCTCCGCGTCGATCCGCTCGATATCTGCATCGGTCCAGACAGCGATATCGGCAAAGCGCTGGATACCGCGTCCGTTCAACACCTGCTCCAGCTTCGGGCCGACGCCCGAAATGAGCTTCAGGTCGTCGGCTTTCGACGCAGCCTTGCGGCTACGCGCGGGAGCCGGCTTTGCTGCAACAGGCGCCGCCACCTCGACCTTGGCCTTACTCTTGGCCGGCGCTGCCGTAGTCACAGCAACCGCAGCCGGCTTTGGCGCGGCCTTCTTTGCGACAGCGGGCTTCGGCTTTGCAGCCACCGGCTTCGATGCGACCGGAGCGGCAACGGGCGATGCCTCTACAGGCTTCGCTTCCCCTGCCCCGGCCATCTTCGCTGCAGCCTTCTGTTCGGCGGCGCCATCATTCCCTTGATCCGGCTCGGCAGCCCGCTTGTTCGCAACCTCGACCGCACCCTGAAGTGCACCGAAGAATGCTCCGGCGATCTGCGAGGTAACGCCGAAACCGATGGCCGCCGCAGCGGCAAATGCCGCTGCCGGATTTGCCATCAGTGGATAGATCGGCATGACGGACGAATTCCGCAGCATATCGGCGGCAACGCGGCCGAGATCGGCCGATGCGTCGCCATCGGCCGCTCCGTTCCCTTGCCTGACATCCGTGGTCTTCGCCATCATCGTCCTTACTCGGCAGCTTCCAGTACCGCGCCTCGGCTTGTCGCGTTGGCGGTATACTGGTCGATGCGCTTTTCGATCTCGGGGCGGAAATTACGGATCAGGCCCTGCACCGGCCATGCGGCTGCGTCGCCGAGCGCACAGATGGTATGACCTTCGATCTGCTTCGTCACCTGGAACAGCATGTCGATCTCACGCTTCTGCGCGTTGCCGCGCGCCATGCGCTCCAGAACGCGCCACATCCAGCCCGTGCCTTCGCGGCACGGCGTGCACTGACCGCAGCTCTCGTGCTTGAAGAAGGCCGAAATGCGGGCGATCGCCTTGATGATGTCGGTCGACTTGTCCATGACGATCGCCGCTGCCGTACCGAAGGACGACTTGACTTCGCGCAGACCGTCGAAATCCATCGGGCAGTCGATGATATCGGCAGCCGGAACGACCGGGCACGACGCACCGCCGGGAATGACGGCGAGCAGATTGTCCCAGCCGCCGCGAATACCGCCGCCATGCTTTTCGACCAGCTCGCGGAAGGTGATACCCATCGTCTCTTCAACCGTGCAAGGACGGTTGACGTGACCGGAGAGCATGAACAGCTTCGTGCCGACATTGTTCGGACGGCCGAAGGAGGAGAACCAGCCGGCACCGCGGCGCAGGATCGTCGGGGCAACGGCGATCGACTCGACGTTGTTGACGGTCGTCGGGCAGCCATAGAGACCCATGTTGGCCGGGAACGGCGGCTTCAGGCGCGGCTGGCCCTTCTTGCCTTCCAGGCTTTCGAGCAGCGCGGTTTCTTCGCCGCAGATGTAGGCGCCGGCGCCATGATGAACGTAAACGTCATAATCCCAGCCGAGCTTGTTGTTTTTGCCGAGTAATCCGGCATCGTAGCACTCGTCGATCGCCGCCTGCAGGGCTTCGCGCTCGCGCATGTATTCGCCGCGAACATAGATGTAAGCGGCATTAGCGCCCATGGCGAAACCGGCAATGACGCAACCTTCGATCAGCGTGTGCGGATCGTGGCGCATGATGTCGCGGTCCTTGCAGGTGCCCGGCTCGGACTCGTCGGCGTTGACGACGAGATAGTGCGGACGACCGTCGCTTTCCTTCGGCATGAAGGACCACTTGAGGCCGGTCGGGAAGCCTGCGCCGCCGCGACCGCGAAGGCCGGAGGCCTTCATCTCGTTGATGATCCAGTCACGACCCTTTTCGAGGATTTGCTTCGTGCCGTCCCAATGGCCGCGCGACATCGCGCCCTTGAGAGACTTATCCTTGAGGCCGTAGATATTGGTAAAGATGCGATCCTGATCCTGTAACATGCTTCACCTCTTACCGCGGCTTCTTGCCGAAGACCTTGATATATTCCGCTTCGCCACCCTTAGCGAGTGCCTCTGCCTGCCTGACCCAGTCGTCGCGCTCGATCCGGCCCTTGAAATTCAGATAGCCGTCAACCCAATGGCGCTCGGCCTCATGCCAGCTGGCCACCTGCGCGAAGGTGAAGATGCCAAGCTCATGCAGGATGGACTCGATCTTCGGGCCGACGCCGGAAATCAGCTGCAGGTCGTCCGGCTGCGCGGGTCTTTCGATACCGGCGGGACGATCCTTGTCGTCAAGCGACGGCTTCTTGGCGGCTTCGGCTTTTTCCGGCGCAGTGTCGGCAATGGGTTGCTCTGCGGCAGCCTTGGCCTTAGCGGCAACGCTCTTTGCCTTCGTCTCATCCGACAGGAGAGACGTCAAGCCACCTTCCGGAGCGGAGAAGACACGGTCGATCTGCGGGCCGGTCGGAACTTCGCTGCCTTTGCCTGCGGCGAATGCACCGATGATCTCTTCGAGACGTGCCGGCGTCAGATCCTCATAGGTATCCTTGCCGATCACCACCATCGGTGCATTGACGCAGGCGCCCTGACATTCGACCTCTTCCCAGGAGAGCGTGCCGTCGGCGTTGCGCTCAAAGGCGTGATCATGGATCCGGCTCTTGCAGACCTTGATCAGCCCTTCGGCGCCGCGCAGCATGCAGGGCGTCGTGCCGCAAACCTGAACGTGGGCGCGCGTGCCGACCGGGTTCAGCTGGAACTGCGTGTAGAACGTCGCAACTTCGAGCGCGCGGATATAGGCCATATCCAGCATGTCGGCGATCTTCTCGATCGCTGCCCTGGTGACCCAGCCATCCTGCTCCTGCGCCCGCATCATCAGCGGGATAATCGCGGACTGCTGACGGCCCTCGGGGTATTTATTGATCGTCTTTTCAGCCCAGACCGCATTCTCCGCATTAAAGGCGAAAGCGGCAGGCTGGAATTGATCTTCGGCTAGTCGACGAACGGACATCTTTCACGCCTTATCTCAGTTTAAGGACCCACACCGCGTATTCGTCAGAGACGAGAATTCGCAGGCATAGGCCGACTGGTCTTTCTGCATAAACACAACAAACTTGCCGCCATTCGGCACAGCGGCCTTGATCTGATAACCGCGCGAGAGGAGATCCGCCACTGTCGAATCTCCGCCCTGCGTAACCGCATTTCCGCCTTTCGCAGAATTCGCGCTCGGCGCATTCGAACCCTGCAAGTTGATGGTCGGCAGGCTCTGCGTCTTGCCGGTCTGCTGTGCCGAAGCACCGCAAGCGACCAGAAGCGCCGGGATAACCACCTGCCAAACTCGCATCAACGATCCACCTCACCGAAGACGATATCAAGCGAACCGAGGACGGCAGCGACGTCGGCGAGCTGATGGCCGCGGCACATGAAGTCCATGGCCTGCAGATGCGCATAGCCCGGTGCACGGATCTTGCAGCGATAAGGCTTGTTGGAGCCGTCGGAGACGAGATAGACGCCAAACTCGCCCTTGGGCGCTTCGACAGCCGCATAAACCTCGCCGGCCGGCACGTGATAGCCTTCGGTGTAGAGCTTGAAGTGGTGGATCAACGCTTCCATCGAGCGCTTCATCTCGCCACGCTTCGGCGGAACGACCTTACCGTCCAGCGACGAGACCGGTCCGGCCTTGGCATCACCCAGCAGGCGATTGACGCACTGCTTCATGATGCGGACGGACTCACGCATTTCGATCATGCGGATGAGGTAACGGTCGTAGCAGTCGCCGTTCTTGCCGATCGGAATGTCGAATTCGAGATCGGAATAGCATTCATAGGGCTGGGCCTTGCGCAGGTCCCAGGCAGCACCCGAGCCGCGGACCATGACACCGGAGAAGCCCCACGCCCAACAGTCTTCCAGCGAAACCACGCCGATATCGACGTTACGCTGCTTGAAGATGCGGTTGCCGGTCAGGAGGTCGTCAATATCGTCGAGCGCCTTCAGAAAGGGATCGCACCAGTCGCCGATATCCTGCACCAGTTTCTCGGGAAGATCCTGGTGAACACCGCCCGGACGGACATAGGCTGCGTGCATGCGCGAGCCGGAGGCGCGCTCGTAGAACACCATCAGCTTTTCGCGCTCTTCGAAGCCCCAGAGCGGCGGCGTCAGCGCGCCGACGTCCATAGCCTGCGTCGTAACGTTCAGGAGATGCGACAGGATGCGGCCGATTTCCGAATAAAGCACGCGGATCAGCTGTCCGCGGATCGGGATATCGATGCCGAGCAGCTTTTCGACAGCCAGCGCGTAGGCATGTTCCTGGTTCATCGGCGCCACGTAGTCGAGGCGGTCGAAGTAAGGAACGGCCTGAAGATAGGTCTTCGATTCGATCAGCTTTTCCGTGCCGCGGTGCAGCAGGCCGATATGGGGATCGACGCGTTCCACAATTTCGCCGTCCAATTCAAGGACAAGACGCAAGACGCCGTGCGCAGCCGGATGCTGCGGGCCGAAATTGATGTTGAAGTTGCGAACGTTATGTTCTGTCATGGCGGCGATGCTCGCGTTTTCAGAATTTCAGAGAATGGCAGGCCGAAGCCCGCCATACGCCAACAATTAGGCCTTCGCCTTCTCGTCACCCGGGAGCACGTAGTCGGTGCCCTCCCACGGCGACAGGAAGTCGAAGTTGCGGAATTCCTGCTTCAGTTCCACCGGCTCGTAGACGACCCGCTTGGCGGCATCATCGTAACGAACTTCGACGAAACCGGTCGTCGGGAAATCCTTGCGCAGCGGGTGGCCTTCGAAACCGTAGTCCGTCAGCAAACGGCGCAGATCCGGATGACCGGTGAAGAGAACGCCGTACATGTCCCAGGTTTCGCGCTCGAACCAGTCGGCGCCGGGATAGATGCCGCAGGCGGAGGGAACAGGCTGGTCTTCGCCGACCGGAACCTTGACGCGGATGCGCAGGTTCTTCTTGGGCGACAGCAGATGATAGACGACGTCGAAACGCTCGGCGCGCTGCGGCCAGTCGACACCGCAAATATCCGTCATGTTGACGAAGCCGCACTTGGCGTCGTCACGCAGGAAGGTCAGCAGTGCGATAACGTTTTCGGTCGTCGTCGTCACGTTCAGCTCGCCGTACTTAATCTCGATCGAAGAGATCAGGGCGCTGCGAACTTCCGTGAGGTAGGCGGCGAGCTCGTTCAGGGCTTCACTCATAATACCTTGTCCCCTGCCTTACCGTTCGATCGTGCCAGTGCGCCGGATCTTCTTCTGCAGCAAAAGCACGCCGTAAAGCAGCGCTTCTGCCGTGGGAGGACAGCCCGGAATATAGATGTCGATCGGCACGATGCGATCGCAGCCGCGCACGACGGAATAGGAATAGTGATAGTAGCCGCCGCCGTTGGCGCAGGAACCCATCGAAATGACGTAACGCGGCTCAGGCATCTGGTCGTAGACCTTGCGCAGAGCGGGCGCCATCTTGTTCGTCAGCGTGCCGGCCACGATCATGACGTCGGACTGACGCGGCGAAGCGCGCGGCGCAAAGCCGAAACGCTCGACGTCGTAACGCGGCATGGAAACCTGCATCATCTCGACGGCGCAGCAGGCGAGACCGAAAGTCATCCACATGAGGGAGCCGGTGCGGGCCCAGGTGATCAGCTCATCGGTGGAGGTAACCAGAAAACCCTTATCGGCGAGCTCATTGTTGATCTCGCCAAAGAACGGATCGTTGCTGCCAACCGGCCTGCCGGTCGCGGGATCGATGATCCCCTTCGGCTGCGGCGCCACGAGCGTCGTGTTAGTCGGAGCTACTCCCATTCCAGGGCTCCCTTCTTCCATTCATAGATAAAGCCGATGGTCAGCACCGCCAGGAACACCATCATCGACCAGAATCCGAACCAGCCGATCGCACCGAAGGATATGGCCCAGGGGAAAAGGAAGGCGACTTCCAGGTCGAAGATGATGAAGAGAATCGACACCAGGTAAAAGCGGATATCGAACTTCATGCGGGCGTCATCGAATGCGTTGAAGCCGCATTCATAGGCCGACAGCTTTTCGGAGTCAGGCGCCTTGAAGGCGACGGCAAACGGCGCGATCAACAGCGCCAAGCCAATCACCAAGGCAACACCAATGAAAATCGCTATCGGAATATAGGAACTGAGCAGTCCAGTCATCATGTCCATCCCTGCTTGCGATCAGCGCCGGGGCGGCGCATTTGAGCAAATGCCCAGCAAGCGAAAGAGCGTTGCAACAAAGCCGTGGTTAGCGCAGCCGGAGCGCGGGCGCAAGCCTTTTGAATCTGTCGTTCGGAGTACTGTCGAGCGGTAGATATCAATATGTTGCGACGGCATCGCGACAAATCGGCGCAAAGGCCAAACGGCTCTTTCGCAATCGCAATAAATTGATGTTTGATTGTAATGGCTTGGAGAGAATGGCGCGAGTGACGGGGCTCGAACCCGCGACCTCCGGCGTGACAGGCCGGCACTCTAACCGACTGAGCTACACCCGCGCATTGCTTGACCTTTCGGCCGGGCGCATGATCCGGATTTAACCTTGAAATGGCGCGAGTGACGGGGCTCGAACCCGCGACCTCCGGCGTGACAGGCCGGCACTCTAACCGACTGAGCTACACCCGCATTTCATTTCAAGCAGTCCGGATGCTTTCGCACCCATCAAAGCGGCCCTCGCCGTTCGATGAGCGGCTAACTACGGGGTTCGTGTTTGGGTGTCAAGCAGGTTTGAATACAAATCGATGACAGAGTGCGAATTGTTTTGGACAAGCTCGCCCTCAAGTTTCCGTTCCCGCAATTTGGCATGGCAGCTTCCCGCCCCACGCATTTCATCCGAGCCTGATATGCACAGGGATAATCCGGCAGGCTTCACATCCGCGCATATGGACGACCGGAACCGGGGTGGGGAAAAATCAAAAAAATCAAAAAATCTTCACAAACACTCTTGCGGTTTTTCCTCGTTCCGCATAGATCACGGCCACCGGATGCGGCGGGCCAATGACCCGCTTGCCTGACGGGCGATTAGCTCAGTTGGTAGAGCGCCTCGTTTACACCGAGGATGTCGGGAGTTCGAGTCTCTCATCGCCCACCATTTCTAAGCCTCACAAATTGAGCGATTAGCCGAAACGGAATGACCGTTGCGCTATGCGCAGATGATCCTCTGTAGATCGCGATGGCGGCCGCTCAGTAATTGCCGGTTATGACAACTCCCAGAAGAACCACGGAAACAAGCCCAAGAGCTGCCATGATCACAAGCAGTTCTTTCAGCATGAATCTTTCCATCTTACTTCCACCCATGGCGTTTGCTCCCAACAAACGACTGTGCGCTTAGGCCCTGACGCCGAATCGCTGCATCAGTTTACTACAAGTCCATATGTAAGTGGCCGGAATGTTAATTGCATCGCCACGACCGAGCGCGTGTTGATCCTAGCTCAGCGTTTCATCGAGCCATCAGGGTATCGAGATCTTCGAAGGCCTTTGCCGCGGTGCCGGCTCGACATAAGCGCCGGGCAGATTGACCGTGCACGACAATAATCTCTTCGCGATCTGCTCGGCGGCTGATTGTGCTCCATCCTTGGAGCAGAAGTTGCCGCGCACCTGTACTGCTGCAGCAAGCAGCTTGAAGAATGCCGCGCAAAGCTCTGCCGATGGCTGTGCCGGATGGGTCCAGAATCGATCCAAGGGCCCCTGGTCGGCTAGGCCCTCTATGTCGTAGACCGCCATTCCCAGGACTTTCACAGGCTTGCCGGCCCGCAATGCCGAAAGCGCCGCAGTGGAATTGACCGTCACCATGCCTTGGCTGGCGACGATCAACCGGTCGAGATTGCCGCCATCGAGGAAATGGACGCGGGAAGACAACCCGTGCGCGGTGCTGATGCGATTTACGTAGGCTCTCCAATCCACGAGCCCGCTGTCGAGCGGATGCAGCTTGACCACGAGTTCCGTCCCGGCGGCGGCATTATCCGCAAAAGATTGGAGAATCAGCCTGATGGCATCCTGCTGCTGATGAAAAGGCGAGTGCGAGCGCAGCTGGTAGTCGGTCTGAAGCTGCAGCGGGTAAACAAAGAATCGCTTGTCGCCGGCAATCAGCTCCTCGATCAGGCCTTCGGCCTCACGAGACCTCCTGCCGCTTGCCGGAAGTCTGCGCAGCCAGCCGGCATATTCCATCAAGGGATGGTAGAGCCCATGACGGCGATAGCCGGGATAAAGAAACCATAAAAAGACGGTCGGAAGATAGTAGGCGAGATCGTAAAGCGCTTCGGCAAGGAAGGTCTGGCTGAAGCGACGCGTCCAATCCGGCTCGGGCAGATTTGATGCCGCCTCGACGATATAGGCCGGGTCGGTCGGAAAGCGCGAATTGGAGGACAGCCCATCTCGCTCGAGCGTCACCCAATCCGGCCGCAAATATCCCATTTCCACAACATTGACGCGGACGCCCAATCGCCGCGCCTCCTCGATCGCGACACGATGATAGGGGCGTTCCTCGCCATGCAGAATCATGTCCGTGACGTTGTCGGCTTCGATTCGGCCTCGGATAAAGCTCATCAAACGACAGATGTACGGACGTGCAAAACTCGATCTGCTGCAGGCGCGATTGATCGGCGCATCGTAGGATCTGCACGTCAGCAAAAGTGCGTCAGAGCCACTTCTCGGTGGAAACGCCGGGTCAGTTCCTAGCGGAAATCAACAGCACGCCGCTTCATCGTCACCGCTGATATTGGATCGGTTGGCTCCATCTGCGCCCTGCGCGCCGATCCCGTCAGTTTTCCGACGACATTCAGCTTTGAGGTCAAGGCTTTCTCCTCTGCAAAATCGGCCGAGCAATATATGGCGCATCTCCTCAATACAGAGGAAAAGACAGAGCGCGTCGATCTCGGCAAGCTTCCGCGGCATTGGACCAAGATACCGAAACTCAGATTCGGAAAGCGAGCCGCCAGCCTGACGATCCAATATGCGGATGCGAACTATCGGCTTGGCTCTGATCTCGTCGCCTTACCGGTATCGGCAACAGCGGGAACCTGGTTGAGCGTCGTCGTGCCCGTCTACAATGCGCCGCCGCGATATCTGGACGATCTCGTCAGATCTTTCGAAATGCAGGCAGAACAGGGCACGGAGCTCATTCTGAGCGATGATGGCTCGACATCGCCGGAAACGCGGCAATGGTATAAGTCGCAGCAGGCGAAAGACAATATCCGCTTCATGCTGAACGAACGCAATGGCGGCATCGCGGCGGCCACCAATTCCGGCCTGGCCCATGCTCGCGGCCAATGGATCGCCCTCCTCGACCATGACGATGTCGTTGCGCCCCACGCTTTCAAGCTCATCAGGCATACGCTGGAGCAAAACCCGGACGCCAATTTCCTTTATACCGACGAGCTCGTCGTCGACGACACCTTGAAGCCGACCGGCGTCATGCTGAAGCCGGCCTACGACTCGGTCCTGCTGAGCGGCGTCAACTACATCAACCACTTCTCCATCTATCGCCACAGCCGGCTTCGGGAGATCGGTTATCTACGCACCGGTTATGACGGATCGCAGGACTATGACCTGCTGCTGCGCTATCTGGAGGGACTCCCGGAACAAAGCATCCTACACCTGCCCTACCCGGCCTACTGGTGGCGCCGCAACGGCCAGACCTACTCGCGCAAATTCATGGACGCCGCGACCGCGAATGCGAGGAAGGCGCTGACCGAAAGGTTCGAACGGCAGCGGCAAACGATTCAAGTCGAAGGAGCACTCACCAAGACGCTGCATCGCGTCGTGTTCGAGCCGCCGCGCGATTGGCCTAAAGTCTCGATCGTCATTCCCAGCAAGGACAACTTCGACCTCATCTCCCGCATCCTTCATGATCTCTTCGAGAAGACGGACTATCCGGATTTCGAAGTGCTTGTTATAGACAACGGGTCTACGGACAAGGCGGTGCTCGATCTCTACGACCGCTATCGCCAGACACACCGGCGGTTTTCGGCAGTCGTCACCCCGGAAGCCTTCAATTTCTCACGCTCGGTCAATCGCGGCTTGAACGCAGCGACGGGCGAGCACTATCTGATCCTCAACAATGACGTCGAAGTGATCGAATCTGGCTGGCTGAAGGAGATGGTCTCCTGCCTCGCCTACGACAGAACCGGCATCGTCGGCGCCAAGCTGCTCTTTCCGAACGACAAGATGCAACATGCAGGCGTGGTCGTCGGCTTTGGCGGATTGGCCGGCCATTGGTATTTGAACAAGCCCAAAGAGTTCGGCGGTCCGATGAACCGGCTACATCTGCGCAATACCATGACCTGCGTAACCGGCGCGGTCATGCTGATCTCGGGCGACTGCCTGCAAAAGATCGGCCTGTTCGACGAGGAGAATTTCGCCGTCGCCTATAACGATGTCGACTATTGCCTGCGCGCCCACAAGGCCGGCTACCGCATCATCTGGACGCCCTTTGCCTGTCTCTATCACCATGAATCGCTGTCGCGCGGATCGGACAAGTCGGGAGGGCGGCAGAAGCGATTCGAGCAGGAAAAACAGAACCTGCGCCGGCTGCATGCGACGCAGAGCTTCACCGACAGGGCGCTCAATCCGGCCTATAGCCGCGATAAAGCAGACCCGCGAATCGTCGTCCCGACACGATTGTTCATTCCGTCTATGTCATAGCGGGCTGCAGGCGCCGACCAAGTCGTTCGTGGCATTCAAAGCCGGATCAGATCCAGATCCGCACCGATCTCGCGTTGGGCGATCTCGACCACGCTCATCTCATGCGTGAAGAGGATCGTCTGGAAGCGTTCGGCGGTGCTCGCAAGCACCTTCAAACCTGCGCTTGCCCGCTCGTCGTCAAAGGTCTGGAAGATATCGTCGACGATCATGGGGGCCGGCTCGTTCCGAGCGGCGTAATCCTCCAGGAATGCCAGCCGCAAGGCGAGATAGAGCTGATCGCCGGTGCCTTCGCTCAGGCCGTCGAGCGGCACACGCTCACCGCCCACTCGTTCCGCCAGCAGCTGCAACGCGTCGCTTTCGTCATGCGCCTCGACAAGACGTAGGAACCGGCTTCCCGTGAGCTGCGAAAACAATTCACCGGCGCGTTTGATGACCGGGTCCGCCTGTTTCTCACGATAAGACTCCATCGAACCCGCCAGCATGCGTGCGGCAAGCTTCAAGATCACCCATTGCCGAGCAAGGTCCTTTGCCTCCTGTTCGGCCGAGAGCTTTTCGAAAACCGCGTATTCGGCACTGACGCCAGTTTCGAGCGCCTGCTGTTGGCGCCGATTTTCCGCCAGCCGCGCCGAAAGCTCACCATGTAGCGTGAATTGCCGCTGATCCTCTTCGATCAATCGTTCGATTTCCAGATCGGCAGCAACGCGCTCGAAATCACGAAGCTGAGCCCGCAGTTCGTCCTCCGCCCGGCCATCGGCCTGGTGACGGAAGCGATTGCGGCTTTCGAGCAACCGTGCACTCAAACGAGTACGCTCCCGCAGCCGCGACAGCAGCGCCGCCAGATCGCTAGGCCCCGGCAGGTCGGCCGTCAGGTGATCGAGATCGGTCGATATTGCCGCAAGAGCCTCCTCATGGCGAGCAAGCAATCCTTCCGCGCGCTGCCGATCCTCTTCGAGGCCTTCGCGCTTCTTCAACTCACCGCGCATCGCATTGGCGCGGCTGTGCAGGGCTTCGGCTGCGGTATCGGGCGGCAGATGATCCAGCTCGTAGCCGGCGCTGGCCACAAGCGTTGCGAGCCGCCGTTCGAAGTCCGCCATATCTCGCCGCATGCCAGTAACGCGGCGCAGCCTGTTGTCGCGCTCTGCCAAAGCATCGGGCAGCTCTTCCCATGCCTTCAGGGCGACGGATGCCATTTCCAGCGTCGCATCCACCGGCAGGCCAAGAGGAACAACGGCCTTGCCGAACGCCTCGCGCCAGTCGACGTGCCGCCGTTCCAATGTCTGCTGCTGCTCGTCAAACCGTGCCAACCGGTCCCGCGCCGAGCTTATCTCCCCTTCCCGCGTTCGGCTTTCGCTCCAGCGCTCCGCGGCTAGGCGCAGGTGCTTGCGCAATCCTTCCGCCATCGCGACGGGCGGCAGGCGCCCGCTCCTGTAGCCGGTCGCCTCAACGATATCCTGCAGAGCGGGCAACACACGCTCTTCTGCAAGAGCGTTCTCGTCGCGTTCGTCAAGCAGATCGCGCAAAGTATTGCGCTGGCGCAGCAGCCCTTCGACACCTCGCCGCCACTCGAGCATGATTGACGGATCCAGCGCGACTGTACCGCAAGGATCGAACAGGCCTGCAAAGGACGCCTCGGCCTCCACCAATAGTCTCTCGTGCTGTTGCAGCTGGTTCGACACATCCTCGCGCTCCCGTTGCAGGCGAGCTTGACGCAGGCGATAATCCGCATGGCGGGCAACACGATCGGCATCGCTGAGAATGGTGTCGGCCAGGCGATCGGTATCACCGATGCTGACAGTCAGCGCTGCAATGGCTTTGGCGTTGGGAGGTCGGCCATCCGCCAGCATGTCCTGAATCGATAGCCATCGGCCATCGCGGTCTTCACGCGCCGCCGCCACCTGCTCGCGCGTGACGACCGGGCCTGTGCGTTCCGCATCCGCTAGAGCCTGCGCGATCTCTGCCAGTTGATTATCATAGCCGCGCAGCTTTTCGGTAGTCTCGCGCACCTTAGCCCGCGCAGCATCAATCGTCTCGCGATGGGTGGCGATCTCCGATAGCTCCGGCAAAGGTGCCGCAAAGAGCATGGAGATGTCACCAACCGGTGGCCGCAGGCGTGCGGCTGCTTCCTCAAGATCCGCCTCGACGCGACGGATCTGCGTCTCCAGGGCATCGAGACGCGCCAGGCCGGCGAGATCCGCAGTCAATGAATCCAGTTGATCGCCATAGGGTCTAGGATCGAACAGACGTCCGGCAAAGCTGTCCCTCTCCAATGCGGCAAGCTGGCTGCGTTCGCTCTCTTCCTGTTCGGTGAGCCCCTGGAGTTGTCGCGAGAGGGTTCTACCCTGCTCTACCAGTTCGGACAGGCGGGCCAGGTCGACGTCGCTCGGCTGATGCGCTTCGAGCTTCTCAACATTGGATATGCCCAGACGGCGTGCCAGTTGGGCGAGCGAGGCATCGTAACCGGCCAACTCTTGATCGACGCGCGGCAGATCATGACGCTGGCTGCGATAGTTGCCGGTATCGGCAAAAAGCTGAGTGATGTCGCCGGATATCTGCAACAATGCCTCATCGACCTGGATGCGGGACAGGTCCTCCTCGGTGCGGGTCACCGTGTGGCGCACACGACGCATTTCCTCTTCGGCGGCTTGCTTGTCGCGCAGCCTCTGCTCAAGCCTGTCGGCAAGGCTCTCGGGAATTGCGGAGAAATCGGCCAGCTCGTCGAGCGCCATGCCCTCGGCGTCGATCTCGGCAAGCAAGGGCTGCAAGGTCTTCAGCTTCTTAAGCCGGTCCAGAGCCTGGCGCGTCTCTCGACGCTCTGCCTGCAACCGTTCCAGCTCAGCCTCGATTTCGGCTGCCTCCGCCAGCAGCTTCTTCCAGTCCCCGGATTTGAGTTCATGATCGCGTTCGGCCTTGCGGGCGTCTTCGTAGCGATCCAGCGCTTTATAGAATCCGCGATCCTTCGAGCGCCGGGCCGCATAGATGCCGTCGGCTTCCGCTTCCAGCGACTGGCGCAGCCGTGAAAGGCCGGTCAGGCCGGAGGCTGCCGAAAACAGCAGGCTGCCAATCTCGCCACCACTGCGCAGCATGGCCGTCGCACCTTGCCGAAGTCTTTGCGAATCGAGGCCAAAGGCGCGTTCGAAGACATCCCGGCTCAGATTGCCGATGAATGGGGCAAGGGCATCCTCGGCGAGCGGCGTCTCCTTGTCATCAGGTGCAAGAAGCGTGCTCTTGCGGCCGCGGCGGCGGCGGAAGGCCAGCTTGGCGCCATCATGTGCCTTGATTTCAGCTCCGATACGCAAGGTGCCGGGCTCATGCAAAAAACTCTGTTCAGCGGCGGCGGGAAAGCCGAAGAGCAGATCGGAAATCGCACTCAGAGCCGAAGACTTGCCGGCCTCGTTGGGACCAAAGATGACATGCAGCTTGGCTCCGGCACGGAAATCGAGCGTGCGGTCGGTCAACGCGCCGTAGCGAAGAATGTCGAGACGATCGAAGCGCATGTCAGCCTGCCCCCTGCCCGCGCGCCAGCAGCAACTGCCGAGCTTCTTCGATGAGGGCTTCCGGGCTGTCGTCCAGCGGCGTCGCCGTTGCGCCAAGCCCGCCCGGAAGGCGCACCGCAATCTCGTCAACCAGCCGGCTTGCTTCCATCGCGATATCGGCATCTCCCGCATGCTCGGCCAGCAACTGGCGAAGATCGATCGCACCGTCTGCTTCCGCGACCTGTGTTGCCGGCGGCTCCAGGCGAAGTTCCAGTTTTTCGAGCCAGATATCCTCGTGCACGCGATGGCATGCGGCTTCGACCTCATCACGCCATTGCTGACGGTTGGCAGCAATGGCGCCTTGCAATGGCGTGATGCCGGAGAGCAGCACGCGTAGCGCAGTCATCCTTCCCGCCATGTCATCGGCCATGGGCTGCACTGCCTGCTCGATGCGGCGCAGGATCGCCGCCTGATCATCATCGGGGCCAACGGCAACATCGACTTGCGCAAAGCGCGCTTCGTCGACGATCAGGCGCTCATGCTCGATGCGGCCGTCCTCGACCGTCACCAGCACCGCGCCCTTGGCGCCCCGCTCGCGGATATTGCGACCCTGCAGATTGCCGGGAAAGATCACTAGCGGGTCCTTGGCCACGACTTCATAGTCATGCACATGACCGAGCGCCCAGTAGTCGTAGCCGCGCGAGCGCAGGTCATCGACCGAGCATGGCGCATAGGGCGCATGCGGTTCGCGACCGGTGAGCGACGTGTGGAGAATGCCGATGTTGAACCAGTCGGAGACGGGCGCGGGATAGGAGAGCGCCAGGTTGTCATTGGCCGAGCGTTCAGCGAAACCCTGACCATGCAGCACCACCTGCAACTGATCGAGCTTGACGCTGCCGGGTTTGCCAGTCGGAAACTCGTGCACATTGGCGGGCAAGGTGATCGTCTTGGTGATGACGCTTGCCGCGTCGTGATTGCCGCGCAGCAGATAGACCGGGATGCCGGCCCGCTCCAGCCGCGCCATTTCGCGATTGAAGAACAGGCCAATCTTGTTGTCCTTCCAATCGCCATCATAGACATCGCCAGCGATGACGAAGAAATCGACGCGCCTTTCGATGGCCAGCCCCACCAGCATCGAGAAGGCCTTGCGGCTGGCTTCGACAAAAACCGCGGCAACGGCGGCGTCCTTCAACGCCAGCCCCTGAAAGGGACTGCCAAGATGCAGATCGGCGGCATGGATGAAGCTGAAAGAGGACATGGGCTCCGATAACAGTCAGATATCCGGTCTCTCCTTTTAAGGAAGCGGAGGCGCAATGAACACTGCACCACGCGCTTCATCCAACGGTTTCGTCAGTTGTCAGAAACTGTGATATTTCCGAGTCACGCGATTGCGATGGCACATCCGCCTTACACATGCTTGCCGCCGATCCGGGCGGCTGCTAATGCGCTGGCATTTCATTACCTAAGACGAGGAGATTTCTCATGCGACATCATGCTTTCGGGCGGACGCCCTTTATCGTGACAGATGTCGGCTTCGGCGCCTGGCAGATCGGCGGCGCATGGGGCGATGTCAGTGAGGCCGATGGCCGCGCGGCACTGAATGCCGCTCTCGATGCGGGCATGACCTTCATCGATACCGCCGACGTCTATGGCGACGGCCGCTCAGAAAAGATCATCGCCGATGTGCTGAAGGCCCGCGGCGGCGAGCGCCCGATGGTGGCGACCAAGGCCGGCCGCCGGCTGAACCCGCATGTGGCCGACGGCTACACCAAGGTCAATCTCGAAGGCTTCATCGACCGCAGCCTGAAGAACCTCGGCGTCGAGAGCCTCGACCTCGTGCAGCTTCATTGCCCTCCGACCGAAGTTCTTTACCGGCCGGAAGTCTTCGCCGGTCTCGACGCGTTGCAGAAGGCCGGCAAGATCAAGGGATACGGCGTCAGCGTCGAAAAGGTCGAAGAGGCGCTGAAGGCGATCGAGTATCCGGGCGTGCTCAGCATCCAGATCATCTACAATATCATCCGCCAGCGGCCCGACCACCTGTTCTTCACGGAAGCCAAGCGCAAGAACGTGGCTGTCATCGCCCGCGTGCCGCTGGCTTCCGGCCTGCTCTCCGGCAAGATCACCCGCGACACCCAATTTGCCAGCGACGATCATCGCAACTTCAACCGCCACGGCGAGGCCTTTGATGTCGGCGAGACCTTTGCCGGCGTTCCGTTCGAGGTGGGTCTGCAGGCCGTCGAGGAAGTGCGCAAGCTGGTTCCATCAGGCGCCAGCATGGCAGCCTTTGCACTGCACTGGATTCTGATGAACGAAGCCGTCACCGTCGTCATCCCCGGTGCCCGCAATGCCGAGCAGGCCAAGGCCAATGCGGCTGCAGTCGATCTTGCGCCGCTTTCCGCCGACGTCATGGTGGCGACGCGCGAGATCTACGAGCGGCTTATCGCTCCGCACGTTCATCATCGCTGGTAAGCGCGGCGGCGTTGCGAACGAGAAAGGCCGGGCGCAAGCCCGGCCTTTGCTGAACCCTCAGAGAGTTGCAGTTCAACTCTGCCGAACAACGGTTCCGATCACGTTGGTGAGAATACGCGCGGCGGTAATCGCCGATAGGCCGTCAATGTCGGTAGGCGGATAGAATTCCACCAAGTCGAAGCCTGCGAACCTGGCCCGCCTGCCAAGACCCGCGATCAGGTCGATGATCTCAGTATAGGTCAGGCCACCGGGCGTCCGTGCCGCGACCCCCGGCATGATCGAGGGATCGATGCTATCGCAATCAAGGGTAACGACGACCTGCGCACCTTCCGGAACATGTCGCAGAGCTGCTCCGATACCCTGGGCGTGAATTTCGCGAGCCGTCACGAAGCAGCTGCCATAGCGCCGCGCGTCTTCGATTTCGGTAAGGCGCGCACTGCCGACGCTGCGAAGGCCGACCTGGACCATGCCTGCGACATGCGGCATCTCGCTTGCCCGGCGCATCGGGCTCGAATAACCGAAGCGTTCTCCCTGCAGTTCGTCACGCCAGTCTATATGAGCATCGATCTGCAGGACCCAGATCGGCCCCCGATCTGCAAAGCCGGTGAGGAACGGGATAGTGACGGAGCAGTCGCCGCCAAGCAAAACCGGCACGGCCGACAACGCCAGGATCTCACGCGTCTTCGCCTCGATCCGCTCCCGGTTGCCGGCATTGTCGTGCATGGCGGTGGAGACATCTCCCGCATCGACACAGGAGATTGGCTTGCCGTCAAATAGCGGTCCGCCGAGATCGAAATCCCAATGTTCGACCAACGGCGCTTCGCTCTGGCTTGCGCCGCGAATGGCACCGGCGGCCAGCGCATAGCCGCCGCTATCCTTGTCCGGATAGGTACTGCCGTGGCCGGCTCCGAAGATGACTGCGCGAGGCATGCTGCCATCGATTTGTCGATTGGGAAGGCCGAGAAAGGAAGGCGATGCGGTCATTTCTTGATGATCCTGATGGTCATTCGACTGAAACGTCAACGTTGGGCATTCGAAAATACCCTCTGACGTTTTCTTCGCAAGAGAATGCGCGGACCGTCCGAGCCGGAAGCATCCTCCATTTTATTGGTCAGGGATAGCGAACGAAATCCAGCCCTTCCCTGCCTGGAAACGAAAAAGGGCCCGCAAAGCGGACCCTCAATGTTCTCCAACCGCAAGGCTAACACCTCGCGGTGGGTGAAAACGAAATCAGCTGTTGACCGCGTCCTTCAGGCCCTTGCCGGGCGTGAACTTCGGAACATTGCGAGCAGCGATGTCGACCTCAGCACCCGTGGACGGGTTGCGGCCCTTCGTGGCTGCACGGTGAGAAACAGTGAAGCTGCCGAAACCAGCGAGGCGAATGTCGCCGCCCTTCTTCAGTTCAGCCTGGACGGTCTCGAAAACAGCGTCAACAGCGGAAGCAGCGTCAGCCTTCGTGATACCGGCCTTCTCGGCCACTGCGGACACGAGCTCATTCTTGTTCATGTTTCCACCCCTTTCTTTGGTATGAAACGACTTATCAGTAAGCGGGGTGCAAGTAGGAATGCTCTTACCCGCCGCAACCCCAAAAACCCTGCAAACCAAGGAAAAGCAAGCGTTTCCGGACGCTTTTCACAAAAAAAGACCGGCAAAAATGCCGGTCTTTTCGCCATTTCTGGCAATTCGACAGAATTGAGGCGAAGAGCCTCAATGTGCGATCGACGTACCCACGTCATCCACGCCTTCGACCGTTGCGATCACGGGCGTTTCGACGGTGCCATCCCATTCGATCGGCTCCGGCCGACGGACGAGCGCGTGCTTGATCACCTCGCCCATGCGCGAGACCGGAATGATCTCCATGCTGTTCTTCACGTTGTCCGGAATCTCCGCCAGATCCTTGGCGTTTTCTTCCGGGATCAGCACCTTCTTGATGCCGCCGCGCATCGCTGCCAGCAGCTTTTCCTTCAGGCCGCCGATCGGCAGCACGCGGCCGCGCAGCGTGATTTCACCGGTCATGGCCACATCCTTGGAAACCGGAATGCCGGTCATGATCGAGACGATCGCGGTTGCCATGGCGACACCGGCCGACGGACCATCCTTTGGCGTTGCGCCTTCCGGCAAGTGCACATGGATGTCGCTCTTGTCGAAGCGTGGCGGTTCGATGCCGAAATCGACGGCGCGCGAGCGGACGTAAGAAGCTGCCGCGGAAATCGATTCCTTCATGACTTCCTTCAGGTTGCCAGTAACAGTCATGCGGCCCTTGCCCGGCATCATCACACCTTCGATCGTCAGCAGCACGCCACCGACTTCAGTCCAGGCGAGACCGGTGACGACACCGACCTGATCTTCGCGTTCGGCTTCGCCATGACGGTAGCGCGGCACGCCCAGATAGTCGGGAACGTTCTCGGCCGTCACGGTGATCGACTTCGTCTTGCCCTTGATGATCTCGGTGACCGCCTTGCGTGCGAGCTTCATCAGTTCGCGTTCGAAGTTACGGACACCGGCTTCGCGGGTGTACTGCTCGATCACGACCATCAGAGCATCGTCGCTGATCGAGAATTCGCTCGGCTGCAGCGCATGTTCCTTGATGGCCTTCGGCAACAGGTGTCGCTTGGCGATCTCGCGCTTTTCATCCTCGGTGTAGCCGGCAATACGGATGATCTCCATGCGGTCCATCAAGGGCGCAGGGATATTCAGCGTATTCGCCGTCGTAATGAACATCACGTCCGACAGGTCATATTCGACTTCCAGGTAGTGATCCATGAAGGTCGAGTTCTGCGCCGGGTCCAGCACTTCCAGCAGGGCCGAAGACGGATCGCCGCGATAGTCCATGCCGAGCTTGTCGATTTCGTCGAGCAAGAACAGCGGGTTGGACTTCTTGGCCTTCTTCATCGACTGGATGACCTTGCCGGGCATCGAGCCGATATAGGTGCGGCGGTGACCGCGGATTTCGGCTTCGTCACGAACGCCGCCAAGCGCCATGCGGACATACTCACGGCCGGTCGCCTTGGCGATCGACTGGGCAAGCGAGGTCTTGCCGACGCCCGGAGGGCCGACGAGGCAAAGGATCGGGCCCTTGATCTTGGTCGCACGTGCCTGGACGGCCAGATATTCGACGATGCGCTCCTTGACCTTGTCCAGACCGAAATGATCGGCTTCGAGAATCTTCTCGGCATTGTTCAGATCGGTCTTGATCTTCGACTTCTTTTGCCAGGGGATACCCAGCAGCCAATCGAGATAGTTGCGCACGACGGTCGCTTCAGCCGACATCGGGCTCATCTGCCGGAGCTTCTTCAGCTCGGCATCGGCCTTTTCCTTGGCTTCCTTCGAAAGCTTGGTCTTGGAGATGCGCTCTTCCAGTTCGGCCATCTCGTCGCGGCCTTCGTCGCCGTCGCCAAGTTCCTTCTGGATCGCCTTCATCTGCTCATTCAGATAGTATTCGCGCTGGGTCTTCTCCATCTGGCGCTTGACGCGCGAGCGGATGCGCTTCTCGACCTGCAGAACCGAAATCTCGCCTTCCATGAAGCCGAGCGCCTTTTCGAGGCGGCCCTTGACGCTGGTGGTTTCCAGCATCTCCTGCTTTTCGGTGATCTTGATCGACAGATGCGAAGCGACCGTATCGGCGAGCTTGGAATAGTCGTCGATCTGGCTGGCGGCACCAACCACTTCCGGAGAAATCTTCTTGTTGAGCTTCACGTAGCTCTCGAATTCCGAAACGACCGAGCGGCTCAGAGCCTCGAGCTCGACCTGATCTTCTTCCGGCTCGTGCAGAATATGGCCAAGCGCTTCGTAGAAATCCTCGCGGCCGGTATATTCGTCAATCTGCGCGCGCGCACGGCCTTCGACCAGCACCTTGACGGTGCCGTCAGGCAGTTTCAGCAGCTGCAGAACGTTGGCCACGGTGCCGACCTTATGGATTGCGTCCGGCGCGGGATCATCATCGCTGGCATTGATCTGGGTGACCAGCATGATCTGCTTGTCGGAACCCATGACCTCTTCCAACGCCCGAATGGATTTCTCCCGTCCGACGAACAGCGGCACGATCATGTGGGGGAAGACCACGATGTCGCGCAACGGCAATACCGGATAGGCAATGCTCTCATTTGCCGCAGACGTTTTCTTAGTCATTTTATTTCCTTTCCGTCGTCCCGTTCCCGGGCTCTTTGCCGACTGGGAGGATTAGCCGGCTCTCTCACTTGGTAAACAAGTGGAGCTTCACATTATCTATTTCAAGTCACGCGGGACGCACCGCAGTCAAGCAGCGAACCGCGCATTCACGAAGGAGGAACGCAACAACAAAACACCGAAGCCCAGCTACTCTAACACGGCTGGCGCAGCTAAATCCGAAGATAAAACGCCGGGCTTGAGCCCTATCCGCCGGATGCTCCAGAATCATGCCATCATGGCCGCAGCGGGAGTTCTTAACAACCGGTTTCGACTGCGTTCCCATAAGCTTATCCAAGACTTTATCAGCAAAGTGCACGACTTTTCAAACGGAAAGGGGCCCGTCGATGACGAGCCCCTCGATTCGTGATCGCTGATGCAGGCATCAGGCCGTCGCGTTGGCCTTTTCTTCCTGCCGATCGGCATAGATGTAGAGCGGGCGGGCGGAACCGCGAACCACTTCCTCGGAGATGACCACTTCACGAACGCCTTCCAGCGCCGGCAGCTCGAACATGGTGTCAAGAAGGATCTTTTCCATGATCGAACGAAGGCCGCGAGCACCCGTCTTGCGGACGATCGCCCTCTTGGCAATCTCGCGCAGTGCATCCTCGTGGAAGGTCAGCTCGACGTCTTCCATCTCGAATAGGCGCTGATACTGCTTCACCAGCGCGTTCTTCGGCTCGGACAAGATCTGGATCAGCGCATCCTCGTCCAAGTCTTCCAGCGTCGCCAGAACGGGCAGACGGCCGATGAATTCCGGGATGAGACCGAACTTCACTAGATCTTCCGGCTCCAGCTCACGCAGCACTTCGCCGACGCGGCGATCGTCCGGAGCCTTGACCGTGGCGCCGAAGCCGATCGACGTCTTCTCGCCGCGGGCCGAGATAATCTTGTCGAGGCCTGCGAAGGCGCCGCCGCAGATGAAGAGGATGTTGGTGGTATCCACTTGCAGGAATTCCTGCTGCGGATGCTTGCGGCCGCCCTGCGGCGGAACCGAAGCCACCGTGCCTTCCATGATCTTCAGCAGCGCCTGCTGCACGCCTTCGCCCGAGACGTCGCGCGTGATCGACGGATTGTCCGACTTGCGGGAAATCTTGTCGACTTCGTCGATATAGACGATACCGCGCTGCGCACGCTCGACGTTGTAGTCGGCAGCCTGGAGCAGCTTGAGAATGATGTTTTCGACGTCTTCACCGACATAACCGGCTTCGGTCAGCGTCGTCGCGTCCGCCATGGTGAAGGGAACGTCGATGATGCGTGCGAGCGTCTGGGCCAGATAGGTCTTGCCGCAGCCGGTCGGACCGACGAGCATGATGTTCGACTTCGCCAATTCGACGTCGCCGTTCTTCGATGCATGAGCGAGACGCTTGTAATGGTTATGAACGGCAACGGAGAGGATCTTCTTCGCCTGCCGCTGACCAATGACGTATTCGTCGAGAACCTTGATGATGTCCTGCGGGGTCGGAACTCCGTCGCGCGACTTCACCATCGAGGATTTATTTTCCTCGCGGATGATGTCCATGCATAGCTCAACGCACTCATCGCAGATGAAGACTGTTGGTCCGGCAATCAATTTGCGGACTTCATGCTGGCTCTTACCGCAGAACGAACAATAAAGCGTGTTCTTCGAGTCGCCGCCGTTGCTGCCGCTGACTTTGCTCATATCACTTTCCTTCCAGCACGCCGCCAATTTCCAAGTCGAAATCGCGGTCCACTCAATGCGCCCGCCGGACCTGCTCCTCGTTTGCTAGCAGATCGCGGCGCCCCTCGGGGTACTGAACGCAGGTCCGGCCAACCGGAACTGCGTGGCAACGATTCCCCTTCGAATGCCGAATGCTATGTCACAAAATCGCTACATAGCATCAATGCTTACTATTACCGCGTTCCGTTCCACATTAAACCCCTATTCGATCACAAATGGGATAGAACTGTGGCGTAGAAGCTACCGCCTCGTGGATAAATCACGAGGCGGTCTCTCCTTCCATTTCGGTACGCGACGTCAGCACCTTGTCGATGAGACCCCATTCCTTGGCCTCATCCGAGGACATGAAATGGTCACGATCGAGCGTCTGCTCGACTTCCTCGTAGGTACGGCCGCAGTGCTTGACGTAAACTTCGTTGAGGCGACGCTTCATCTTGATGATGTCACGCGCATGACGCTCGATGTCCGAAGCCTGACCCTGGAAACCGCCCGAAGGCTGGTGAACCATGATGCGGGAATTCGGCGTTGCGAAGCGCATATCCTTGTCGCCGGCGGCGAGCAGCAGCGAGCCCATAGATGCGGCCTGACCGATGCACAGCGTCGAAACGGCCGGCTTGATGAACTGCATAGTGTCGTAGATCGCCATGCCGGCAGTGACGACGCCGCCCGGCGAATTGATGTAGAGCGCGATTTCCTTCTTCGGGTTTTCGGCCTCGAGGAAGAGAAGCTGGGCGCACACCAACGTCGCCATATGGTCTTCAACCGGCCCGGTGAGGAAAATGATGCGTTCCTTCAGCAGACGGGAATAGATGTCGTAAGACCGTTCCCCGCGGTTGGTCTGCTCAACAACCATCGGCACCAGAGCCATAGCTGTATCGACTGGATTTCTCATGTGCGTCCTTTACCAAGCTTGCCCCGGCGACGAAAACGCCGGGAATCGAGTAAAAATCCTTAACCCCTACATAGAGTGTCCCTGCCCTGCACTTCAAGACGCACGAAAGCATAACCTCAAAAAGCTGTAATGCCCCAGGAAGCGTTGACAAAGCATTTCTAAACTCCGCTTTCGCGATGCCAACAGCACGGGTATCGTGCCTTTGTGCAACCCACTGGTTTTCCCGACGGCAAGGTGAAGGAAACGTGAAGGATTGTCGCCGCATGACCCAAGCGGGACACACAGGCAAAATTTACCAACTCACTTAATGAACTTACCACCTTATTGGGCGAGGATAGGGCAAATGCAGCCACCGTTGGATTCTGCCTGACGGAAGACTGCCGGGAGTGGAGAAACACCAATCGTGCTGAACATGACCACAGGCCTGACCATTTGGTGCTCGGAAGCCATTACCCTGGCTACCGTTCTCCTTCTTGCCTGGGCGCACGACCGCAAATCTCCCGTCTATCTGGTCTGGGCTCTGGGCTTTGCCGTCAGCGCCATAGGCTTTGCCCTAGTGGCGGCTCGCGGCGTCATCCCCGACATCTGGTCCGTCCAGATCGGCAATGCTGTTGCGCTGTTCGGCGAAAGCGCCTGGATCATCGGCTTCCGGTTGATGGATAAGCGCAAGCTGAAATGGTCTGTGCTGCTGCCGCCTCTCGTCTGGCTGTTCGGCGTCAGCCTGCCCTGGGTCACCGACAATTTCCTCAATCGTGTCGTCGTCTACGACCTTGCCGGCGCCGTTGGCGCGACATTGCTCGCCTTTGCCGTTCAGCCGGCTGCCGGTCGACGCGAGCCGGCTCGCCGGCAGCTTGCCATCGTCTTCACGGTACTCGCCTGTTTCTGTTTCGGCTCCGCTCTCTGGCTGGTATTCGCAGCCCCGACATTGGAACAGGCCCTGATCTATCGCGGCTACACAGCGCTCGGCTACGCGCTGCTCGTCGTCGTCGCCATCGTCCTCAACGGCAAGCTTTTAATGGAACGCTCCGAACGCCGCTGGCGGGCAATTTCCATCACCGACACGCTGACCGGCGTTCTGAACCGGCGGGGACTTCAGGAAAGCTACGAGATCCTTGCCGGTGAAGGTCAGCAGCAGCAGAAACTTGCCGCTCTGCTGTTCGATCTCGACCACTTCAAGAAGATCAACGACCGCTATGGCCACCAGACGGGCGATACGGTGCTCGTCGAATTTGCCCGTGTCGCCCATCAGTTCGTGCCGCGCAGCGGCGCATTCGGTCGAATGGGCGGCGAGGAATTCGTGGCCTTCATCCCCGTGGACGAGCAATCCGAGGCGGAGGCGCTGGCCGAAACCATTCGCGCCGACTTCTGCCGCGGGCCGCTGCCTGCCGGCCGCTCGCTGGTGCAGGCGACGGTCAGCATCGGCGTTGCGGTCATGCCGCGTGACGCCGTCAGCTGGGACCGGCTGGTCTCCGCCGCAGACCGTGCGCTTTACGCCGCCAAACGCGCGGGCCGCAATTGCTCCATCGTCTTCAATGAACTGGAAGCCGCGAATGATACCGACGCGGCGCCCGCGGCGAATGAGGGCGAGCTAGTGCCGACGCTCGACGATCAGATCCAGCTCTTGCGTCGCATGGGCACGCTCTCCAGGATGTGACGGTCCACATATCCCCGACAGCGGGTTCGATAATCCTCTTCGCCTGAGCAGATCTACGCTCTTGTTCAGCAACGCCCACCCGCAAACGCAAAAGGCGCGCTTCCACAGCGCGCCTTCGCAAATTGTGCGGCACTCTCCGGCCGTATCAGCCGTAACGACCGGTGATGTAGTCTTCCGTGCGCTTGACCTTCGGCGCCTGGAAGATCTGCTCGGTCGCACCGTATTCGATGAGCTCGCCAAGATACATGAAGGCGGTGCTGTCGGAGATGCGGCTCGCCTGCTGCATGTTGTGCGTGACGATGACGATCGTGAAATCGCCCTTCAGCTGCGACACCAATTCCTCGACCTTGGCGGTCGAGATCGGGTCGAGGGCCGAGGTCGGCTCGTCGAGCAGCAGGACTTCGGGGCGAATGGCAATGGCGCGGGCGATGCAGAGGCGCTGCTGCTGGCCGCCGGAAAGGCCAAGTCCGCTCTGGTGCAGCTTTTCCTTCACTTCGCTCCACAACGCCGTTTCCGTCAGCGCCGCTTCAACGCGGACGTCCATTTCCGCCTTGGAAAGCTTCTCATAGAGCCGGATGCCAAAAGCGACGTTTTCATAAATAGACATCGGGAACGGCGTGGGCTTCTGGAACACCATGCCGACCTTGGCGCGCAGATCGTTCAGATCGACGTCCTTGGTGAGAATATTGCGGCCGTCCAGCAGGATCTCGCCCGCAACCGTCTGGCCCGGATAGAGATCATACATCCGGTTGAAGGTGCGCAGCAGCGTGGATTTGCCACAACCCGAAGGGCCGATGAAGGCGGTGACCGCATTTTTGCGGATGCTCATATTCACATCCTTCAGAACGCGATGGCCGTTCTGATAGGTGAAATCGAGTTTCTTCACGTCAAGTTTCGCGAGGCCGAGATCCGACTGGGAAACGGCGCCCTTCCCCTGCTGTGCGTTGACGCTCTGGAAATTGTTGTCGCTCATGTTCATGGTTTCATTCCTATCGTTCGGCGGCTGCGTCACTGGCGGCGCCCACTCAAGACACGGGCAAGGATGTTGAGGACAAGGATGGCAACGGTGATGATCAGCGCGCCGGCCCAGGCCAGTTGTTTCAGGTCCTCGCCGGCATCGGCGGCGAGCGTGTTGATGGCAACCGGCAGCGTGGCGATCGGACCGGTCAGGCCCGCATTCATGAATTTGCTGTAGCCCGCCGTGAAGAGAAGCGGCGCGGTTTCGCCGCTGATACGCGCGACGGCCAGCAGGATGCCGGTGAGGATGCCCGTCCAGGCGGAGCGGTAGATCACCATCGTCATGGACTTCCAGCGCGGCGCGCCGAGCGCGGCGGTCGCCTCACGAAGCGCGTTTGGCACCAGCAACAGCATGTCCTGCGTCGTGCGGTTGACGACCGGAAGGGCGATCAGCGCCAGCGCGAGGATGCCGGCGATGGCAGAGTTGCCGTGCATGGGCACGACCACGGCGCCGTAGACGAACACGCCAACGATGATCGAGGGTGCGGAAAGCAAGATGTCGTTGATGAACTTGGCAAACTCGGCAAGCTTGGTACCGTTGGCATATTCCACCAGATAGGTGCCTGCCAGGATGCCGATCGGCGCGGCGATCAGGATGGCGCAGCCCGTGACCAGTACCGTGCCGTAGATTGCGTTGATCAGGCCACCGCGCGAGCCCTGGGCCGGGATCGACATGGTGAACACGTCGAGGCTGAGCGCCGTTACGCCGCGATAAAGCAGGCTCACAAGGATCACGCTGAGAAAGAATATGCCGAGGATGGCCGCGAGGAAGCACAAGGCCATCATCACCCGGTTCTTCCCATAACGCCTCGACACGAGGTTCTGACGAATTGCATTTTCCATGGGCTCTTTCCTCAATGCGAGTCGCCGCGACCGATCATCCACCTCGCCAGCGCAAGCACGCAGAAGGAAAGGACAAACAGGAGCAGGCCGAGCGCAATCAGGCTCGACAATTGCAGACCGTCGGCATCGCCGAAGTTGTTCGCGATCTGGGCGGAAATGGTGGTAGACGGCGAGATGATCGACGTTTGCAGACGGCTTACCGAGCCTACAACGAAGGTGACGGCCATGGTTTCGCCAAGTGCGCGGCCGAGGCCGAGCATGATTCCGCCAACGAGGCCGCGGCGTGTATAGGGGATCAGGATGTGGCGAGCCACTTCCCATGTGGTCATGCCCATGCCGTAAGCTGATTCACGCAGCATCGGCGGCACGGTGCTGAACACGTCGCGCGCGATGGCGGTGATGAACGGCAGGATCATGACGGCAAGCACGAGGCTTGCCGTCAACAGGCCGACACCCGGCGCCGGCGGCTGGAACAGCAGGCCGATCAACGGCACCTGGCCGATCGTCATGATAAGGAAGGGCAGGATATAGTTCTGCATCAGCGGCACGAGAATGAACAGACCGACGATACCGTAGATAATTGAGGGAACACCGGCCAGAAGCTCGATGGCCGTGCTGATCGGACGCCGCAGGCTGCCGGGGCATAGTTCCGTGAGGAAGATGGCAATGCCGATGCTGAGGGGAACGGCAATCAGCATGGCGATGAGCGCACTCACCAGCGTACCAACCACGGCGGGCACAGCGCCATAGATATCGGCGGGAGCGCTCCACTTCGTGCCCCAGAGGAACGAAAAGCCGAAGGCCTGGAAGGTTGGCAAGGCATCGATGACAAGAACCGCAAGGATTGCCAGCAACAGAAGCACGACAAGAGCAGCCGAGCCAAGCGTCATAAAATAGAAAATCCGATCCTGTGTCCGGAATTTTCTGGTGCTGACGGTGGTATCCAATGCCTGGAAGCCAGCCGTCTGAGTCGCGTCAGCCATCGATTTCCCCTTGTCCTGTCACGAAAGGCGGACAGGGCCATAACCCTGTCCGCCGCAACTTTTCACCTAGCACAAATTACTTCGTGCCGAAGTCCGTCTTCCAGGACTTCTGGACAACCTCGGCAACATTGTCCGGGATCGCAAGATAAGACAGGGCGCTCGCATCCTTCTGGCCGTGCTCATAAGACCACTTGAAGAACTTCAGCGCCTCTTCATTCTTAGCAGCATCAGCCGGCTTCTTGTAGAGCAGAACCCAGGTGGAAGCTGCAATCGGCCAGCTCTTTTCGCCCGGCTGATTGGTGATGATCAGGTTGAAGTTCTTGGCCTTGGCCCAATCGGCGTTGGAAGCAGCAGCCTTGAAGGTGTCGAGGCTCGGCTCGATAACCTTGCCAGCAGCATTCTTCATCTTCGCGAAACCGATGTGGTTGGCGACGACGTAGGAATATTCAACGTAGGAGATCGAACCAGCCGTCTGGTTGACAGTGGTGGAAACGCCTTCGGAGCCCTTGGCACCGAAGCCGACCGGCCATTCAACCGCCGTGTTCGAACCAACCTTTTCCTTCCACTCCGGCGAAACCTTCGCCAGGTAGTCGGTGAAGTTGAAGGTCGTGCCCGAGCTGTCGGCGCGATAAACGACGGAGATCTGCGTGGAAGGCAGCTTCACGTCGGCGTTGAGGGCCTTGATGGCCGCATCGTCCCACTTGGTGATCTTACCGAGGAAGATGTCGGACAGCGTCTTGCCGTCGAGAACCAGCTGGCCCGGCTTTACGCCTTCGATGTTGTAAGAAACAACGATGCCGCCGGAGATCATCGGGAACTGGGCAATGCCGTTCTTCTCGAGGTCGGCGTCGCTCATCGGCTTGTCCGAAGCGCCGAATACGATGGTCTTGTCGAGGAGCTGCTTGATACCGGCGCCCGAACCGACCGACTGGTAGTTGACGACATTATTCGTCGCAGCCTTGTAGCCTTCGGCCCACTTGGACAGAACCGGTGCGATGAAGCTCGAGCCAGCGCCGGTGATGTCGGCAGCCGAAGCTGAAGCAGCCATGACGACAACCAGGCCGGCGGTCAGGCAAAGGGAACGGATTTTCAGGTTAAGCATAGTAGACTCACTTCCTCGAGTGAATGAAAGGATGGCGAGCAGAAGATCGGCGCGAGATACCCATGGTAAATGACCTCCCCACTATCAATCTCCTGGCGACAATGATGGCTCTAATGCCGCATTGTTTCAGTTTGATGACAGTTTAATGAAGCAGCGGTGACACAACCTGCGGCAATCATCGCTGCCATTGCTGAACAGCGTGAAATGGGCCGCTTCAGGCAGCAGACGAACGCGAACTTCATGTTTTGATTCAACAACGTCGTCAGAGCCGGATCACATAGTCCTTGCGAGTCGTTTCAATGACTTCCCAAGTCCCCTTGAAGCCCGGCTTCAAGATCATCCGGTCGCCGGCGCGCAGGTGGAATGTCTCGCCGTCGTCTGCTGTCACGACGGAATAGCCCGACAGGATGTGGAAGTATTCCCACTCGTCATAGACGATCTTCCACTTCCCCGGCGTCGCCTCCCAGATGCCGGCATAGAGGCCGCCATCGGCCTCGTCCAGGTTCCAGGTGCGGAAGATTGGAGCACCCGAAACAAGCCGATCCGCCGCAGGCGCGCCGCTCTCTGGCTCGACGCCATCGACATCCAGTTGCAGATAAGTCGTCATAAATGCCTCCCGTCGATTGCGCTTTCGGCCGACAAACAAGCGCCCCACAGCCGCTCTTCTCGCGGCTGTGGGGCGACACAAGCATGAAATGCCAGGCCATCAGGGATGGCCCTCGGCTTTTTCAGCCCTTTCCGATCCGGCCCTTAGACCTTTGCCAGCGACTGCTGGAGATCGGCGATGATATCCTTGACGTCCTCGATGCCGATCGACAGACGCACGACATCGGGGCCGGCACCGGCTGCGACCTTCTGCTCGTCGGTCAGCTGCTTGTGCGTCGTCGATGCGGGATGGATGACCAGCGAGCGAGTGTCGCCGATATTGGCGAGGTGGGAGAAGAGCTCCAACCCTTCCACCAGCCCCTTGCCGGCCTGATAGCCGCCCTTGAGCCCGAAGGTGAAGACCGAGCCTGCCCCCTTCGGCGAGTAGCGCTGCTGCAGCGCATGGTTCGGATCTTCCTCGAGGCCGGCGTAGTTGACCCAGGCTACCTTGTCATGCCCCTTCAGCCAGCGTGCGACGGCGACCGCGTTGTCGGAATGACGCTGCATGCGCAGCGGCAACGTCTCGATGCCGGTCAGAATCAGGAAAGCGTTGAACGGCGAGATTGCCGGGCCGAGATCGCGCAGGCCGAGAACGCGGCACGCGATGGCAAAGGCAAAATTGCCGAAGGTCGAATGCAGCACGACACCATTATATTCCGGCCGCGGTGCGGAGAGCATGGGATAGTTGCCCGATGCCGACCAGTCGAAAGTACCGCCATCGACGATGATGCCGCCCATGGAATTGCCGTGACCGCCAAGGAATTTCGTCAGCGAATGCACGACGATATCCGCGCCGTGTTCCAACGGCCGAATGAGGTAGGGGCTCGCCATCGTGTTGTCGACGATGAGCGGCAAGCCGTGCTTGTGGGCGACGGCGGCGATCGCCGCGATATCGACGAAGGTGCCGCCGGGATTGGCAAGGCTCTCGATGAAGATGCCGCGGGTGCGCTCATCGATCTGCGCCTCGAAGGTGGCGGGATCGGCCGGATCAGCCCAGCGAACACGCCAATCGAAATTCTTGAAGGACTGGCCGAACTGATTGACCGAGCCGCCATACAGCCGCTTGGCGGCGACGAAATTGTCGCCCGGCCGCATGATGGTGTGGAAGACCAGCAGCTGGGCAGCGTGGCCCGAGGCAACGGCAAGCGCCGCCGTTCCGCCTTCAAGGGCAGCCACGCGCTCTTCGAGCACGGCCTGGGTCGGGTTCATGATCCGGGTATAGATATTGCCGAATTGCTGCAAACCGAACAGAGCGGCGGCATGATCGGCATCCTGGAAAACGAAGGATGTCGTCTGGTAGATCGGCGTCGCCCGGGCCCCTGTCGTCGGGTCCGGCTGTGCGCCTGCATGGATTGCTAGTGTGTCGAAACCCGGATTGTTCGTTGGCATGATATTCCCTCCCGCCAGATTCTATTTGCGATGGAGGGGATCATAACGGCCGCGACACGAAAGTTAACCGCGAACTTTGCCGCGCTCTTCAACTCACGGGAAAAACTTGCCATTTTTCAGCAAGATCGCGCGATAAACAGCTGCTTCGGGTCAGGCAACCAGACGCGGATATTCGATGGCAGGACAGCGGTCCATGACGACCCTGACGCCTGCGGCTTCCGCTCTCGCTGCGGCCGCATCGTCGCGCACGCCGAGCTGCCCCCAGATCACCGGCGGCCGGGGATCGATCATGATGGTCTCCTCGACCACCGACCTCAGATATTCCGGCGCCCGGAAGACATCGACCATATCCACCGGCTCCGGAATATCGGCCAGATGCGCATAGACCCACTGCCCGAGGATTTCCTTGCCGGCTTGCCCGGGGTTGACGGGGATGACGCGATAGCCCCTGTTCAGCAGATAGGCCATCACGCCATTGCTTGGCCGCGCGGGGTTGGGCGACGCGCCGACGAGCGCAATTGTCCTGACGGATAGAAGGATATCGGCGAGATAGGAATCGTCATAACTATCGTGGTTCATCACGAAGCCTCCCTAGGCGATCAAACTTGCGTTTTTACCGCAAAAATAGAAACCGCAGCAGCAGTTTCCACGTATATATTACATTATAACAATTTCAGGGAGGATTAACCCGATGAAAAAGATCATTCTCCTGGGTCTGCTGATTGCCTCTGCCTCCACGCCGGCGCTGGCGATTTCCCGCTATAATTCCATGTCGATGACCTGCGCCGAAGCCAAGGCGACCATCAATCGCGAGCGGGCGGTGATCATGCGCTATCCGGCCAGGAGAACGTCAAAAATGACGCTTTATGACCGCTATGTAGCAGATAGCCGCGCCTGCGATGTAGGTTACTATGCCGATCAGGATTATTTGCCGACGAAGGACCGGGCGTCCTGCCCCGTCTACATATGCCGGCCAACAAGCGACCTCGAGGACGAACTATTGATTTTCCGCCGGCGATGATGGGCTAAGGTTTGCCTGCCGCATGCGACTACACACACTAACACGACCGCTGATTGTCCGGGCGCGGTGAGCCGCCACCGCAACGACGATGCGTGGGTTGTTATATGCTTCAATTGAAAGTGCCTTTCAAAGCGCTTTCATAGGTTTTCCGAACACCATCAGACATGTTCCTATGAAATACAATCTTTGTTCGCTATTCATTCACCATCCAATTAGAATAACCTAATGGAGAAGATAAGCGGAACGAGAACCGATAGAGAACGAAGAATATATGCATCTCCCTAGATTCTATCGGGATATAGTTTTGCGATCTGCGCAATCCTACTCATAGCGAATCACCCAGATTTTCAGTTTTATTCTTGAAATAGTCATACTTTTTCATACGATCTACGCACTGGGACGACTGCCATCGCCTGCAATAGTTTACATTATTTGAAAATTTTTCCACTATACTCAAGCGCAATTCAATTAGGACGAGAGAAAATCGCTGCCGCTTCAACCGGCCCATCTTATATGACCGAATAACATTTCTGCAATACCGCGGCACGGCGCCGGTCTTGAACGAGAGAGCGCTAACTCTACCCATGCGTTCACATGGCATGCGACGTTTGTTCGCGATTTATACTGCAATAAATTAGTTATTTATAATATATGCAACCCACATCGAGAACATACGGAGAACACTCCCGCCTCCGATCCGAGGCTCAAAATAGCAGTGCGAAGCAAGGGCGCAACACCGTATTCACGTTGCTTTTTGATGTATTGGGGATCATATGGGAGCCAAACTCCCACAAAATACCAAGTTTTTGCGTCTCCCCATCTGATTTCCGAGGTTTTCGTGTCTCTCGACGTTATCGCCCTTGTGCTCTTCGGCGCGCTGCTGCACGCGACATGGAATGCGATCATCAAGGCCGGGACCGACAAATCCCTCGATGCTGCTCTGGTCTCGGCAGGTGGCGCCGTGGCCGCCCTCCCCCTCTTGCCGTTCCTGCCTTTGCCGGCGTCCGCCGCCTGGCCGTTCATCGGCGCTTCGGCGATCCTGCAGTTCGCCTATTTCCAGCTCGTTGCTGCCGCCTATCGCGCCGGCGATATCGGTCTTGTCTATCCGCTGATGCGCGGCGTAGCGCCGCTGATCATCGTCTCTACGAGCAGCTTCATTCTCAAGGAAACGTTGTCGGGCGGAGCATTAATCGGCACAATGACCATCTGCGCGGGCATATTGACGCTTGCCTTCGAGGCTCGAAAAGGCGGTCGCCGGGCGATCCTGCTCGCCCTTTCCAACGCCGTCGTCATTGCGACTTACACCTATGTTGACGGCATCGGCGCCCGGATTTCAGGCAATTCAATATCCTATACGCTCTGGATGTCGCTGCTGCCGCCCGTCCTGTTGTTCGCCTGGGCGATCTCGCAACGCGGCGCCAATGCCGTGGCTGCCCACATCCGCTATAACTGGTGGCGCGGGCTGATCGGTGGCGGCGGCTCGATCGCCTCGTATGGCGTTGCCTTGTGGGCCATGACCAAGGCGCCGGTCGCGATGGTCGCGGCCTTGCGCGAGACGTCAATCCTCTTCGCGCTGGTCATTTCCGTCCTCTTCTTGAAGGAACGCTCCAGCATCTGGCGCTACATTGCCGGCGCGATTATTGCCGCAGGTGTCCTTGTTTTAAGGCTTGGTTGAAACGCCAAATATGTGGTGTCATTATACCGCATATGTAACTAATTGATTTTCATATGTAATTTTTACGACCGCCCAAATCGGTGATATTGACCGGGCATCACATTCTCTCTATAAGCCGCCGCAGATCGCAGCCTTTCCGGGCCGCTTTCTATTTGGCTCGCATTTAGCACGCCAAACCAAGCAACAAGAAACGCCCTGACGCCTTCGGGCCAAGGGTCTCAAAAGAGAGTATGCAACATGGCAACCTTCTCCCAGAAGCCTGCAGAGGTGGAGAAGAAGTGGGTTCTCATCGACGCCGAAGGGCTTGTCGTTGGCCGTCTCGCTTCTATCATCGCAATGCGTCTGCGCGGCAAGCATAAGGCTACCTTCACCCCGCACGTCGACGACGGCGACAACGTCATCGTCATCAATGCCGACAAGGTCGTCTTCACCGGCAAGAAGTACGAAGACAAGGTTTATTACTGGCACACCGGTTATGCCGGCGGCATCAAGGAGCGCACCGCTCGTCAGATCATCGAAGGCCGCTTCCCGGAGCGCGTCGTCGAGAAGGCTGTCGAACGCATGGTTCCGCGCGGCCCGCTCGGCCGTCGCCAGATGAAGAACCTGCGCGTCTACGCCGGCTCGAACCATCCCCATGAAGCCCAGCAGCCCGTCGTCCTCGACGTCGCCAAGCTGAACAAGAAGAACGTAAGGAGCGCCTGATAATGGCTGATCTCTCTTCCCTGAAGGATCTCGGCACGGTATCGGAAGCAGCTGCTGCTCCGGTTCACGTCCGCAAGGTCGACTCGCTCGGCCGCTCCTACGCGACCGGCAAGCGCAAGGACGCTGTCGCCCGCGTATGGGTCAAGGCCGGCTCCGGCAAGATCATCGTCAACGGCAAGGACTACACGGCTTATTTCGCCCGTCCGGTTCTGCAGATGATCCTGCGTCAGCCGATCGTCGCGGCTGCCCGTGACGGCCAGTTCGACATCATCGCAACCGTTGCCGGCGGCGGTCTCTCCGGCCAGGCCGGTGCCGTTCGCCACGGTCTGTCCAAGGCGCTGACCTACTTCGAACCGGGCCTGCGCTCGGTCCTGAAGAAGGGCGGCTTCCTGACCCGCGACAGCCGCGTCGTCGAACGCAAGAAGTACGGCCGCGCAAAGGCACGTCGTTCGTTCCAGTTCTCCAAGCGTTAATCGCTTGCCCGAGATGGGATTTTGGAAAGGCCGGGGTTTCCCCGGCCTTTTTCTTTTGACAACGGCGAAATGATGTAGATCCACCGGGCGCGCCACAATGTTTTGTGGCAGATTTGCCCTGCAAACATCGGGGGATTGCAATGGCCAGACTTATATTCATGTTTTTGCTGGCGATCGTCAGTGTCTCGCCTGCCTATTGTGACGATGCAGCGCAGCCGCCGCCTGCCGACAAAGCTGCTGACATGCAGAGCATGAAGGACTTTCTTCAGGCGAACCCCGATTGCACCGAATTCACCGACAATTGCTCCTACTGTCGTGTGACGGACGGACAGGCCGACTGTTCCACGCCGCAGATCGCCTGCGTGAAAAAGCCGTATCAATGCACCGCCCCGGGCAAATAGCTGCCGGACCCTGCTGGCTTGCGATTCCAGGCCAAATCCCGAATTTGACGGTATCCGGAGGGATATAATGAGCACCAGCAATTCATCGCGTTTCGCGGCCACTCCCGAGCCGCCTTACTACATCGTCACATTCGCTTCGATCCGCACCGAAGGCGACAATGGCTATGGCGCCATGGGAGATCGCATGGAAAAACTTGCGCTGGAGCAGGACGGCTGTCTTGGGCTCGAGAGTGCCAGAGGCGCCGATGGCTTCGGCATCACCAACTCCTTCTGGCGGGATGAACAAAGCATCCTTGCCTGGAAGAATGTGGTGTCGCACCTTGCGGCGCAGAAACTCGGCCGCGAGCGCTGGTACGAGGAATATAAGGTTCGCATAGGGCGAGTAGAACGGGCCTATGATTTTCAGGTGAACAAAGGAGACGCCGTTGCCGAGCACGTCGATTGATCATGCGTTTACTGCGGCCAGCCTGACCTCGGCCGCCAGTGACCCGACCTTTGCCGGCGCCCTCTCCTTCATGCGCCGCCGCTTCACCAAGTCGCTGGAAGGCGCCGACGCCGTGGTCTGGGGCATTCCCTTCGATGCTGCGACCTCCAACCGGCCCGGAACGCGCTTCGGGCCGCAAGCGATCCGGCGCGCCTCGGCGATCTTCGACAACGATCCGCAGTATCCTTTCAACCGCGACCTATTCGCCGAAATGGCCGTCATAGATTATGGCGACTGCCTGCTCGATTACGGCAACCATCAAGACACGCCCGCCGCTATCGAGCGACAGGCAACAGCTATCCTCGATAGCGGCGCTTTCATGCTGACGCTCGGCGGCGATCATTTCATCACCTGGCCGCTATTGAAGGCCCATGCCGCCAAGCATGGTCCGCTGGCGCTCGTGCAGTTCGACGCACATCAGGATACCTGGTTCGACGACGGCAGGCGTGTCGATCATGGCTCCTTCGTCGCCCGTGCCGTGCGCGACGGCCTGATCGACCCGGATCGCTCCATCCAGATCGGCATCCGCACGCATGCGCCTGACGATTTCGGCATCCATATTCTCTATGGCCACCAGGTCGAGGATATGAGCCCCGCCGACATCGCCTCGACGATCGTCTCGCATACCAAGGGTGCTCCCGCCTACCTTACCTTCGATATCGACTGCCTCGACCCGGCCTATGCGCCAGGTACGGGGACGCCGGTGGCCGGCGGCCCTTCCAGCGCGAAGATCTTGTCCACGCTGCAACGGCTGCATCAGCTCGACATCAGGGGCGCCGATGTCGTCGAAGTCTCGCCGGCCTATGATCATGCCGATATCACCGCCATTGCGGGGGCAACGGTGGCGATGTATATGCTCGGTCTGCATGCCGAAAGGCGTGCGGCCGGACGCTAAAGTCCGGCTGTTATCATTTTGAATCAACTCCATGGCAAACTGAGTCCGGAAACACTCTGAACCTATTGAAAGAGCAGGAATAACATGGCACCGAAGATCTTCATCGATGGCGAACACGGAACCACGGGCTTGCAGATCCGCACGCGCATGGCCGATCGCCGCGACGTCGAGCTTCTGTCCATTCCGGAAGCCGAGCGCCGCAATGCTGCGATACGCGAAGACATGCTGAACAGCGCCGATATCGCCATTCTCTGCCTGCCCGACGATGCGTCGAAGGAAGCGGTGAAGATGGTGGCCGCTAACAACAATGTCCGCGTCATCGATACTTCGACGGCTTTCCGCATTCATTCCGACTGGGCCTATGGCTTTGCTGAAATGGACAAGGATCAGGGCAACCGGATCAAGACCTCGCGCTTTGTCGCCAATCCGGGCTGCTACCCAACGGGCGCAATCGGCCTCATCCGTCCGCTGCGCGCGGCCGGCATCCTTCCGGCCGGCTATCCCGTGACGGTCAATGCCGTATCCGGCTATACCGGCGGCGGCAAGCAGATGATCGCCCAGATGGAAAACCCGGACCACCCGGATGCGATCAGCGCGCCGCATTTCCTCTACGGCCTGACGTTGACCCATAAGCATGTGCCTGAGATGACGACGCATGGCCTGCTCGATCGCGCGCCGATCTTCTCGCCGTCCGTTGGCCGGTTCCCGCAGGGCATGATCGTGCAGGTGCCGCTGCATCTCGGCGATCTGGCGGAAGGCGCGACGCTGGAGAGCATCCATGCCGCACTTGTCGAGCATTATGCCGGCCAGGATATCGTCCAGGTCGTCTCCCTGGAGGAGAGCCGGACCCTGCCGCGCATCAATGCCGTCGAGCTCGCCGGCAAGGACACGATGAAGCTCTTCGCCTTCGGTACGCCGGGCGCTGCCCAGGTCAATCTGGTCGCGCTGCTGGACAATCTTGGAAAGGGCGCATCGGGCGCCGCCGTGCAGAACATGGATCTGATGCTGGGCGCCTGAGGCGCAAAGCATAACCGGAGAATCTGAGAGCCCGGTCGATCGTCCCCTCTTAGGGGATAGATTGGCCGGGCTTTTTATCGGGCTAACGTCCCTCGCCAATTTAGGCACTCGCGCGTCCGCGGCCACAATTTTGCCCTCCAGCTAAATTAGCAGGCGCTACACGAAGAATTGAACCCCGTTACGCGATGCGGCTTATTGTCGGCCGAATTCGTTCTTTAACGGCTTCGCGGGCCGGGATGAATTGGGCGTTAGACGTATCTCTTTTTTCAATGAATATCCAAGAATGAGCCAGTGTAAAGGAATTGGTTACCATAATTCGGCATGCTTCCAGACAGTCGGCAATGTGGTGGTCGGACGCGGGTTCCGCGTCAGGACGCGTGTGCATCTGTGAGCCGGCATAGTGTCTGTGTAGTTTGGATAACGAGTATCATGGCGTTTGTCACCGAAGACTTCGGTAACTTCAATTCGCGTTCCGGCTACGCCTCGCGACGGAAAAAATCCTTCAGCATAAGCCCCGGCCCCTTGGCCACCGGCGTCGCCGTTATGGCTTTCGCCTGGGTCGCGGCAACGCTGATCACCACTCAATCGATGGTGCTGTCCCTCCCCGGCGCCAATACGACGGCGAACGACTTCCTGACGCCGCGAGCATCGGCTTTCATCGTGCCGCAGGGCCATATGGCCCACCCCGCCCGCCTTTCCAGCCAGGTCGCATCGCTGAACGGACAAAGCCGCTTCGCCGGTGTACCCGCAAACGCTTCGGTAAGCGGAGCAGCCTCTACGCCGGCCTCAGATGATGTTCAGACGAAAACTGCCAGCAAAGACGCCATTCGTTCGCAATTGGCAAACGCTCTGGTGCAGCAGGCATCCCAGATCAAGCTGGAGCAAAGTGCTGCGGCAAGCATCAAGGGCGGCCGCATCGAAGTGGCAGCCGCCTCGCCTGAAACGCTCGACCATCTGCGCAAGGTGATCGCCGTCAACTTCGCCGCTGCGGTACAGTCGCTGGCGCAAGTCAAATATGCTGCCGCTTCCATACCCACGGCAGGTCCGGCGAAGGCCGATCTGCTGCCGGTCGCAGTAGCCTCGGCGTCTCCTGCAGGCCTGCCGGCCATCGCAGAAGCAACGCCGCTGCCGGCCAAGGATGCCGACATCGCGATGACGGAAGCCGTGCTGAGCGTAGTGCCGTTGGCCCGCCCGGACCGCGAACCGGAACTGCGGCGCGTTAACACCCCCGCGCCCGCTTCCGCCGCCATCGCCAGAGCAACGGTCAAAGACACGCCCGCGCAGCCGCCGGCACGTCTCCTCGCCTACGCGGATCCCGATGAGAGCTCCGTGCGCAAGGCGAAGCCCTTCATCAATCCCTTTGCCGCCATCAGTCCCGGCAGCGGTACGGCGATCTACGATATCGAAGCGAAGACTGTCTATCTCCCGAGCGGCGAGCGCCTCGAGGCGCATTCCGGCCTCGGCCACATGCGTGACAATCCCCGCTATGTCGACCGCAAAAACACCGGCCCGACGCCGCCTGAGACTTATAAGCTGACTTACAGGGAAAGCCTGTTCCATGGCGTACGGGCGCTGCGTCTGACACCCACAGGCGGCGGCCGGGTCTATGGCCGTGACGGCTTGCTGGCGCATACGTACATGCTCAGAGGAGGCCGTGCAGAATCGAATGGCTGCGTGGTCTTTAAGGATTACAATCGCTTCCTCGCCGCCTTCAAGCGCGGTGAAATCAAGCACTTGAAAGTCGTGTCGCGGATGTCGTCGGCGGCAAGCGTCGCCTCAGCACGCTAAGAAGGATTGAATTGAGGCGCGATGCGCCTCAATGTCCCACGACGATCGAGGTCTGGCGCGGCAATTCGCCATAAAAGCCCCGCCAATTGGCGATCGCGAAACCAAAGACGATCAAAGCACCCGCCTGATGCGCCAATGCCAAGTGTAGCGGCACCTGCAGCAGCAGCGTGGTGATGCCGAGTATCGCCTGGATCAGCACAAGCAGGAACAGGACGACCGAGCGGCGCGCATGTGTTGTCTGCGGCGCGGCGCGCAGCGAGACAATCATGTTGAAAGCGACGACGACGAAGAGCGCGTAGGCGCCGAGACGATGAACGAACTGCACCGTCTTCGGGTTCTCAAAGAAATTGATCCAGCCCGGTGACTGCACCAGCAGTCCATCGGGGACGATGGCGCCATCCATGAGCGGCCAGGTATTGTAGCTCATGCCGGCATCGAGACCGGCGACAAGGGCGCCGAGATAGATCTGAAACAATGCCATGATGGCGATGAGACCGGCCAGTTTTGCCGAATAACGGGTTGGCGCCGGCTCGTTCGAATGCGGAGACAGCGCCCGCATGAACCACATACAGGCGGCGAAAATCAGACAGGCCGTCACGAGATGGGTCGCGAGACGATACTGGCTGACATCGGTGCGCGCTTCCAGGCCGGAGGAGACCATCCACCAGCCGATTGCGCCCTGCAGCCCGCCAAGGAGGAAAATGCCGGCAAGCGGCAGCCAGAGCTTGCGCTCGACCCGGCCGGTCAGGACGAAGAACAACAGAGGCACGCCGAAGATCACGCCGATGGTGCGCGCAAGCAGCCGATGCGCCCACTCCCACCAGAAAATGCCCTTGAACTCATCGACGGTCATGTCCTTGTTCAGGATCTGAAACTGAGGGATGTGCTTGTAGAGCTCGAACTCGTCCTGCCATTCCTGCGCATTCAGCGGCGGGATGACGCCGTGGATCGGCTGCCACTGCGTGATCGACAGGCCGGAATTGGTGAGGCGCGTCGCGCCGCCTACCAGTACGAGGCCGAAGAGAACCAGCAGCACACAGGCGAGCCAGAGGCGGATGGCGCGGCGATTGCGATCCTGACGGACGACTTCCTTCAAAATAGCCTGTTCCAACGTGAAATTAGTGGCAGCCATGACGTCTCCCTTCGATCAGGCTGTTGATTTGCCCGATAGGGGCGTGCAAAACAAGTCCCGGGAGTTTGCGGCATGCCGTCGCGGCATGTTGTCGTCAGAGGAGAAACCACCCCGTGCCACTTCGCCTGCGTAAATTCATCGGCATGATCCTGCTCGTGCTGCTGGTTGTAGTCTATGCCATCGTAGCCATGATCGTTGCCGTGCGCACGCTTGGAGACCAACCCGGCTGGGTTCAGTTTCTCTACTTCCTTCTCAGCGGCACAATCTGGGTGCTGCCCGCCATGGGCATCATCAAATGGATGGCGGGGCCGCGTCCGCAATAACGGATGTGTTCAGCCCGTTTACGCAACGCTAACCTTGATCTACGGGATATGCGGGCGGATTGTACCATCTTAAGCCAAAGATAAGCCGCCAGCAGCAAAACTGCGTTCGAATGCCGCCAATGCGGGAAGGATCGAATGCAGACGCAGGAGCAAGATATCGCCGGCACCGCCGTTGCCTCGGCAACGGGCAGGCGGGATGCGCCCGCGCCAACGCCGCCGGTGCTGCGCGACGATCTGCGGATCGACGTCTTCGACAGCATGGCGCCGCTCGAGGCCGAATGGCGCGCGCTGGAACAGGACAATCTGACCTCTCTGCATCAGAGCTATGACTGGTGTGTGCCCTGGGTCGAAACCTTCCGGCATCCACTCGCCATCATTCGCGGCTCTCTCTCAGGCCGGACCGCTTTCATCCTGCCGCTGGAGATCATCCGCGGCCGTGGCGTCAGGCGGGCCGAATTCATCGGCGCACGCCACAGCAACATCAATACCGGCCTGTTCTCCGCCGAGTTTCGGACGAGCGGAGAATTGACGGCGGTACAAGTGGCGGCCATCGCCGCGGCCTTGCGCGGCAAGGCTGATATCGCCATCCTGCGCAACGTACCGCTCGGCTGGCGCGGCGGCAGAAGTCCCCTCGCCTCGCTATCTGCCGTGGAGAACCAGAACCGCGCCTTCCAGCTGCCATTCCTGGACAGTTTCGAACTCAGCCTGAAACAGGTGAACGCCAAGCGGCGACGGAAGAAGTTCAAACACCAGAGCCGCATCCTCGACGCCAAAGGCGGTTATGAATATGTAATTGCCGCGCCCGATCAGCAAGATACCCTGCTGGACCTGTTTTTCCACCAGAAGGCGGTTCGCTTCAAGGAAGCCGGCCTGCCCGATGTTTTCGCCGACGACCCTACCCAGGCCGCGCTACACCGGCTGCTACGCCGACGGGCAAATGATGGTTTCGACGCCACGCTGCAGATGCACGCGCTCCGGCTCAAGGGCGAGCATGAGGGACATATTCCCGCCGTCGCAGCCTTGTCGCGCAAAGGCGATCATGTGATCTGCCAGTTTGCCTCAATCGACGAGTCGCTGGTTGCGGAAGCCAGCCCCGGCGAGCTGCTATTCTGGCTGATGATCGAGCGGCTGCATCGTGAGGGTGCCGCCATCTTCGATTTCGGTATCGGTGACCAGACCTACAAGCGTTCGTGGTGTCCGGTGGAAACCACGCAGCATGATTTGCTCATACCCGTCTCCACCGCCGGCCATGCGGCTGCAGTGATCCAGCGCAGCATCACGCGCGCCAAGACGGCCATCAAGGGCTACCCGCAACTTTACACCTTCATTCAAAGGCTGCGGGCTCTGCAAGGTACCGGTTCGGCTCCGGCGGACGACAACGAAAAAGATTGATCAGGCAGCGTCGCGACGCGTATCCGGATCATGTTCCTCGCGCCAGCCGGACATCAGGATGATGTGCTCGTAGCCGGCCTTCTGGAATTCGGTCATCGACGAGAGGAACTGCTTTTCGTCGGGCTGCGGCATGGAAAGAATGATTTCCGTTTCCTTGCTTCGCGTCAGCCGCGCCACACCCGAAACCTCCGCCGCGCCGCATTCCACCAGGACGATATCATAGGCCGAGCCGAGGGCGTCGAGGATCAGGGACAGGCGGTCGGCGCCGCGCATCGCGCGGCCGAGGTCGCTCATGCCCTGCGGCACGAGATGGGCATCGGAAAGCCGGTCCGGGTGGATCGTATCGGCAAAGGCCGCCTCGCCGCAAAGCAGATCGGTAACGCCCGGAAGTTCCTGATGCTCCGCCATGAGCCTGGAGGGGCAACCGCTTCCCGTCATATCGACCAGCACGATGCGATTTCCTGCATCCGCAATAGTCCGTGCGAGCATGATGGTTGCGGTCGAGCCGTCATCACCGCTCGGTGATATGGCAATTGCCAGCCTGGAGCCGCTGTCGACAAGATAATCGGCGACAGACTGGATGGAGAAATCCTCCTCCTCTTCCGATTTCTTGACCGCTTCCTTCGGCTTGTGCGCGAGATCAGCAGCTTCTTCCATCTCCTGTGCCCGGGTTTCGTCGGCAGGAACTGAAAGCATGCTTGCGGGCGCGGTGACGTGCTTGACGGCGACAGCCTCCGCCGGGGTATCGGACTGACGAAGAAGCGCGACTTTGGTTTCGTCCGTTTCCTGCCGACCTACCGGCCCGACCGGTCGCAATGCACGACCGCTGAACAACTCCGCCAGCATGATGACGATGGAGGTCAGAAGGAAGGTTGCCAAGGTCGCGACAACAACGATCGGGCCGACCTTCGGGAAAGCGGGATCGACCGGCTCCACCGCCGTCGAAACGACGCGGGCATCGGCCGGGCTGGAATTCTTGTCTGCGCGAGACGCCGCCTCGCGATAGCGGGCGAGATAGGTCTCGAGCAGTTGCCGCTGAGCTGCGGCTTCACGCTCCAGCGCATTGAGGCCGACCTCGTCCTCCCCCGCCTTGGCGCTTGCCGCCTTCAGCGTATTCGACTGTGTCAGCAACTGCTGTTCGCGCAGCTGTGCCACCTTGGACTCGTTGTCGATACTGGCAAGGATCCTCTGAGTTTCGCGGCTGATCTGCTGGCGGATGTCGGCAAGCTGTGCCCGCAGGCTCTTCAGACGCGGATGACCGTCCATCAGCGTCGTGGACAGGTCCGAAATCTGCGATTCCAGGTTGGATTCCGTTGCCTTCAACCGCTGAACGGTCTGCGACCCGGAAACGTCGGAGAGCGTGTCGGTGGAGCGGCCGCTGGAGAGCGCATTGCGCACCGCCTGAGCGCGTGCGTCGGCACTGGCTCTGTCGCCGCGAACCTGTGTGAGCTGCGAGGAAATATCGGCAAGCTGCTGGGTGGCGAAATTGTTGTTCTGGCTGGTCTGAAGCAGGCCGTTGGCAGTGCGATAATCTGCAACCTTCTTTTCGGCCTCGCCGACCTTTTCGCGCAGTTTGGTGATTTCCGGCTCCAGCCAACGCGTCGCCTCGCTGTTGGAATCCAGCTTGGCGCCGCTCTGCATGGACAGATAGACCTGCGCGATCGCATTCGGCACGCTGGCTGCCAAGGACGGATCGCGGGAACTGAAGCTTATGCCGATCACGCGCGAGGCGTTGACCTGGTAGACCTGCAGCCGGCCGGAGAACGCATCCAGCATCCGCTCTTCCGGTGCCTTGTCGCCGGCAGCACGCTTCAGATGCAGCTTGACGAGAATATCGGAAAGCGCGGACTTATTGTTGGCGGCATCGAATTCCGGGCGCTCGTAGAGCTTGAGATTGGTAATGACCTGCTTGATCAGGTCCGCCGACTGCAGGATCTGAACCTGGCTGGCAATATTGAGTTCGTCCAGCAGCGGGGCGGAACCGGAATCGTTGCTGGTCGTCGTCGCAAAGGCCGGCGCTCGCTGCTCGATCAGGATGCGGGTTTCGCTGCGGTATTCCGGCGAAATGACTTTAGCAACCGCGAACGCCAGACAGGCCCCTGCCAAGGTGATGGCAACAACCCGCAGCCGCCGCCGCCATACGGCGCGAAAGAGCTGCGCAAGATCGATGTCCACATCCTGCTGGGTGTTGTTGACACCGGACATGTGCAAAAACTCCGTAATAGAAAGCCGAGAATAATCGTAAACGACTATGGTAACCCAAGCGTTAATAGTATTTCGCCCGCGTTATTTTTGGCATCGCTAATTTTTTGCCGGAATTTCCTTTGCTCTTTACCTGCCGTTAACCCTAACGGATTGATAACCGCGGCAGTGATTTCTCCCTTTCCAATGAGTGCGAAATGCCCTTCGCAAAGCCAAAGATAGCCCTTGCCCTCGGCATGCTAGCCATGAGCGCCGCGCTTGCCGGCTGCAACACCTATAAGCCTGCGCCGAAGGCCTTCAGCGAGGCCACCATCCAGCCGTATACTTTGGACAGCGGTGACCGGTTGCGCGTGACGGTGTTTGATCAGCCGGGCCTCAGCAATACCTATACGGTCGACCAGGCCGGCTATATTGCCTTTCCGCTGATCGGCCAGGTCCCTGCCCGCGGACGGTCCTTGCAGCAGCTTTCGGGCCAGATCGCCCAGAAGCTGCGTCAGGGTTACATTCGCGATCCCGACGTCTCCATCGATGTCGATCGGTATCGTTCGGTCTACATCATGGGTGAAGTCGGCCAGCCGGGCCAATATTCCTACGTGCCGGGCATGACCGTTCAAAATGCCATCGCGGTTGCCGGCGGCTTCAGCAGCCGTGCCAATCAATCCAACGCGGACGTCACACGCAAGATCAACGGCCACGTCATGACGGGCCGCGTCGGCATCTCCGATCCGGTACTTGCAGGTGACACCCTCTACGTCAGAGAGCGGTTGTTCTGACCGCGACCGCTCATGGCAAAACCGCTCCGCATCCTTCACTGCTTCAGATCGCCGGTCGGCGGGGTCTTCCGTCATGTCCGCGATCTGGCGGAAGAACAGAGCAAGGCGGGGCACGAAGTCGGTATCCTCTGCGACAGCCTTACCGGCGGAGAGCATGAGGACCATCTGTTCGAAGACATTGCGCCCTTTCTGGCACTCGGCGTGATCCGGTTGCCGATCCGGCGTCAAATCAGCCTGTCCGATGTCACCACGCTTTGGAACGGCTACGGGGAAATCAAGAGTTTGCGGCCGGATGTGCTGCACGGGCATGGCGCCAAAGGCGGCCTGCTCGCGCGCGTTCTCGGCTCGATCCTGCGGGTCAACAGGTATCGCGTAGCCCGCCTTTATACTGCGCATGGCGGCAGCCTGCACTTCTCGCGCACCTCGCTGCAAGGCATGCTGGTGCACAGCATGGAGCGAATGCTGGAGTTTCTGACCGACGGTCTGATCTTCATCTGCGATTTCGAACGGCGCGCCTACGAGAAGAAAGTCGGCAAACCGCGCACGCGCGCGGTCCTGATCTATAATGGCATCAGCGAGCGGGATTTCCGCAATATCCCGACGCGATCGGACTCCGTGCATTTCGTCTATATCGGCATGCTAAGGGACCTCAAAGGTCCCGATCTGTTTGTGGACGCTTTTGCCAAGACGGAACGACGGATCGGCAGGCCGCTCTCTGCGTTGATGATCGGCGACGGACCGGACAGGGACAAGTATCATAGGATGATGATCGAGCGCGGCCTTGGCCACCGCATCGGCATGTTGCCGGCCATGCGCGTGCAAGAGGCTTTCGCCGTATCCCAGAACGTCGTCGTTCCCTCACGCGCCGAAGCCATGCCCTATATCGTTCTCGAGGCACTGGCGGCCGGAAAGACCGTCATCGCTTCGCGCGTCGGCGGCATCCCGGAAGCGCTCGGAGAAGACAGTGCAGCGCTCGCCAAATCCGACGATGCCGACGACCTCTCCCGCGTGATGACCGAAGCCGTTACGGATCTGGGGTGGGGTCGCCGCAATATGCCCGATATCGAGACAATCCGGTTAAACTTTTCCGCTCCGGTCATGGCGCGGGATACTTTGAACCTGTATCAAAATATACTTGGTTCTGGTGGCGAACATTAGAATACAAGCAGGTGTTGTAAGTGTTTCTTAGCTGATATCTGCTAGGCCTTTTCCGGTAGCGACCGGATAAATTGCCATGAACACTACTGAAAAGTCCGAGCAATTTAACTTGGACAACATTCGCAAGCAGGTCTCGGAAATTCGCACCCGCGGTACCGACGAGACGCAGGACAATCGCCCAAGCAGCGAAATCAACGCTTATGCACGGCAGATCGCCGAGCAATTTCGCGAAACCAATCAGACGCCGGCGATCATCATCGGCCAGTATCGGCTGTTCGAATTCCTGTCGTTGCTTGCTCTCGGGCTCGCGCTCCTCTTTTTCGGAACGACGCCGGGCGATCATCCCTTCCTGTCGAAAGCTGCGGTGACCATTGCGTTGAGCGGCCTCGCCATCGTGTTTCTGCAGGTGGCGGACGCCTATCAGATACCGATACTGCGCTCGCCTCACCGCTACCTTTACCGGATCCTCGGACCATGGGTCGCTGCCTTCGCAGTGATGACCATCGCTCTCTTCCCATTCGAAATAAACAGCATCTATTCAATGCCTCTGCTCGGCGCCTGGCTGGCGACGGGCGCAGGCTTTATTCTCGTGGCACGGTTCCTTTTCGCCTATGGCATTCGCAATTGGGCTCGCAACGGGCTCATGGAACGCCGCGCCGTGATCGTCGGCGGCGGCGAGCCGGCCAAGGAGCTGATCCGCGCCCTCGAGCATCAGTCCGACAACGACATCCGCATTTGCGGGATCTTCGACGATCGCGGCGAGAAGCGCTCGCCCGTCATGGTGGCAGGCTATCCAAAGCTGGGCACGGTCGCCGAGCTGGTCGAGTTCGCCCGGCTGGCGCGGGTGGACATGTTGATCATCTCGCTTCCGAGCAGTGCCGAGGATCGTATCCTGCAGCTGCTGAAGATGCTCTGGGTGTTGCCGGTCGATATTCGCCTGGCGGCGCATGCCAACAAGCTACGCTTCCGGCCGCGCTCCTATTCGCATGTCGGCGCCGTGCCGATGCTCGACATCTTCAACAAACCGATCCGCGATTGGGACGGCGTCGCCAAGCGCATCTTCGACATTTTCTTCAGCCTGTTCGCGCTGACACTGCTCTGGCCGATCATGCTCGGCGCGGCGATCGCCGTGAAGGTGACCTCGAAGGGGCCGATCCTCTTCATGCAGAAGCGTCACGGCTTCAACAACGAGATCATCAAGGTCTTCAAGTTCCGCTCGATGTACACGCATATGAGCGATCCGACAGCACGCAATGCCGTTACCAAGAACGACCCGCGCGTCACTCCTGTCGGCCGTTTCATCCGCAGGGCATCCATCGATGAATTGCCGCAGCTCTTCAACGTGTTGCTCGGCAGTCTCTCGCTCGTCGGCCCGCGCCCCCATGCCGTGCTCGCCGCCAGCCACAACCGCACCTATGCCGATGTCGTAGAAGGCTATTTCGCGCGCCATCGCGTCAAGCCCGGAGTGACCGGTTGGGCGCAGATCAACGGCTGGCGCGGAGAAATCGACAGCGACGACAAGATCAAGTTCCGCACGGCCTACGATCTCTACTACATCGAGAACTGGTCGCTGCTGTTCGATCTGAAGATCCTGTTCAAGACACCGTTCAGTCTGCTCAATACGGAAAATGCCTATTGAGCGCGATCGAACTCCCACCTTCGGGCGTCGTCCAGCCGCAGCTCGTCACCATGCGGCTGATCGCAACGGCCTGCGTCACCGTGGGGGTATTCCTGTCGGGTTTCGTGATCGCGGAACCGGGCCCCTATGAGGTGTGGCTCGCCCCTCTCATTGGCATCTGGTTCATTATCGGTCTGAAGATATCCCCCGGCGTCGCGCCGCTTCTGGTTCTCTTCCTGGCCTTCAACATCGGCGAAATGCTCTCGATCACGCAGATGCGCGCGTTCAGGGCCGGCGACCATCTCGACGGCCCGATCTATATCGCCGTCTCCACCTTTCTGGCCCTGAGTTCCGTCTTCTACGCCGCCATCGAGCAAAAGTATCAGCGTAGCTTGAGTGGAAGGGAAGCAGCACCTTGAATATCCGCACCAGCATCAAGCGTCTGTCAATGCTGCAGGTTCTCGAACCGAGCGGCGGCGGCTCCGGACGGCACTTCCTCGATCTGTGTCGGGCGATGCAGCATCGCGGCCATTCGGTGACTGCGGTCTATTCGCCGGTGCGCGCCGAAGCCGCCTTCGTCTCAGAACTGGAGGGCATCGGCCTCGACAGGGTCATTCCGCTCGGCATGCGACGCGCGCCAGGTCCATGGGATATCACCGTCTGGAGATATCTCCGCAAAATTGCCACCGAGCAAGGGCCGTTCGATCTGATCCATGGTCATAGCTCGAAGGCGGGAGCCCTGACGCGGCTGCGCTTGCCGGGAAAGCACGTCCCCGTGCTGTATACGCCGCATGCGTTTCGCACCATGGATCCGGCACTGGGCTCAAAAGGCCGATTGATCTATGGCGGCATCGAGCGCCTGCTTGGCAACTGGCTGACGGACCGCCTGATCTGCGTATCGCAGGACGAATATAACCACGCATTGTCGCTCGGAATTTCCGAGGCTCGCCTCAGTATCGTCGTCAATGGCGTCAACGCGCCGCCGATCAGCCAACGCATCGCCATCCGCAAGCGCTATGGCATAGCTCAGGATGCCCTGCTCTTCGGTTTCGTCGGCCGAATGACCCGGCAGAAGGCGCCGGAGCGGCTCGTCCAGGCCTTTGCCCGCATTGCCCAGGAATTGCCGCAGGCTCATTTGCTGATGATCGGGATCGGCGAATTGGCGGCCGCCGTCACCACCATGATCAAGACCGCCGGCCTGGAGCATCGTGCGAGCATCGACGGCAGCGTGCCGGGTGTCACCGCGATCGATGCCGTCGATGTCGTGGTCATGCCGAGCCGCTATGAAGCGATGTCCTATGTGATGCTCGAAGCCGCAGCGGCAGGGAAGCCGCTGTTGCTCGCCGATGTCGGCGGCGCGCGTACGGTGCTCGAACACGGCAAGAACGGCTATATCGTACCGAACAGCGACGATCCGAGAGAGCTGGCCCTTGCAATGAAGCGCCTTGCCGATCCCAAGCTGCTTGCGAGCCTCACGGCCGAGGCCCGCCGCCGCAAGGATAGCTATACACTCGCGGGCATGGCCGACGCCACGGAGAAGATTTACTACGATATGCTTGGCTATCCGGTCCCAGCCCCCTTGAAAATGCCGGAGAAGGTCAGGCCGCAGAATGCCGCTGCATTCTAAAGCGCATCGCGATCTTTCAGATTCGCTTGTTGCGCTTTAGGCTTTGATTTTGCGCATGTCGTTGTCGCAAAACCGCTGCACACTTTTGCGCGACATGCGTTAGCTTCCCACGCGTTTTTCACCTGAAACCAGTTCCGATTTTCGAGCTTATGCAGTAGAGTTAAGCCATGATCACATCAGCACAATTGCGCGGTGCGCGCGCCATGCTCGGACTGACGGTGGAAGCACTTGCCACCGAGACCGGGCTTCCGGTTTCGGCCATCGAAGCACTGGAGCGGGACGGAAGTTCCACTGATATGAAGGCGCTTGCCGCCGTTCGTTCCGCTCTGGAAACCCGCGGCATGCTTTTCCTCGCCGGCGGCAGCGACGGAAGCGGCGGTGCCGGCATCCGTTTCAAGCATTGGGCTGAGAATGACGGCATCCGGCCGGAAAACTTGAACGCGACCAATGATGATTGATAGCCGGAGCAGCTCCGTATTCTACGGCGCCGCTAACCGCTGCATTGCATCGCTCTTCGCTGGAAGACCGATGCGCATTTTTCCTGAAGTGACTTCAGGCGGCCAAACCCCAGCTTTTGACCAGCTGTTCAGGCGCTGAAACGACCGCGGGCAAAATGAAGCGCTCGGTATCGTTTGCCGGCTCCCTACCCTCGATGAGCGGACAGACCGGCAGGCCATGTCCGAAATCGGTCAGCGTCACCAGCTCCAGGATCATATTGCCGTAGTCGTCACGCCATTCACGGCGCTCGCCGCCTTCGAAGAGGCGCAGGCGACCCTTGGTACGCGGACGTTCGCGCACGGCAAGCCATTGTGCGACAGACGACTCGGCATTGACAAAGGAAACGACATCGTCGGCATCGCCATGCCAGATGGAAACGACAGGAAAGCGATCGGCGTCGGGAGAGGCCTCGCGAATGTGATGGCCCCACTTATCGGCCGAACGCGTGGAGCCGCGCTTCATTACGTCCAGGGCAGACATGGCGTCGCGGGCCGCACCGAAAGGCAGGCCGCCGATGATGGCGCCCGCGGCAAACAGTTCCGGATAAGTCGCAAGCAGTGCTGCGGCCATGGCGCCACCGGCCGAAAGGCCCATCACGAAAATCCTGCTGTCGTCGATCTCATGCACCCGGCGGCTGAAATCGATCATCTCGCGGATGGAGCCGAGCTCGCCGCGATCGCGCGTTACCATGCTCGGGCGAAACCAGTTGAAACAGAGATTGGGATTGTTCGATGCTTTCTGCTCGGCGTAGAGCACGGCAAACCCATGCTGTCGGGCGAGTGCCGACCAACCGCTGGCGCGATCGAAATCCTCGGCATTCTGATGACAGCCGTGCAGAACGATAACGAGCGGCATCGGGCCTTTGACGCCCGGCGGTACGTATTCGAGCATGCGCAGGCCACCAGGATTGCGACCGAACCACAGAACTTCGGTCAACCGCTGCGGAGCCGGGCGCGTGGAGACGCGGCGACGCAAAGGCGACGTTTGCGGCTGTGTCACCGGAAACTTGAGCTGCGGCAGCTCGACGGATTCGGGAAGCAGGCGGCGAAGCCGGCTCGGAACTTTGAAATTCATCATGGACCTTTCAGATTATCCACGCCCGCCGCATGTATTTTTGTTTCGTTACGGCAGCCGCGCACTGCCCCCAGGGGGAATCAGTGACATCGAGAGACACACTCTCTTTGTGCAATGCAGCAAATATAGGGTGGAAGTGAGGCTTCGAACAGCGACAAAGCGTCATTGCTGCTATGTGAAATCAGCTTAAACCGATTAGATTCAAGGCCATAAAAAAAGCGGCCGTGTCAGAAATAAGCCCTTGCAAGCGCCAGAAGCTTGGTGTCGTCCTTCACGCCCTGGCGATAAAGCTGAATGATCAATGCGCCGAGACGCTCCGCTTGCTGGCTGCGCAAATTGATGCCGCGATCCTGGCAGACCGTATCCAGCACCTTCTCCAAGCGATCCAGATCGTCTGAAAACAGCGGCAAGTCCCGTGGATGGATAGGGGTTTCCAACATTCGCGCGGTCTCATCCTTTGGGCCGGAACACGCAGAACCCTGTCGGCGCCCGCTTCATACCCGACAATATGAGTGGACTATGCTCCCTGGCTGCGGGCTTGGCAAGGAAGCAATCGCCCGCGCTGACGCTTTTCTGATTCGCACATAATGCGGCAAATCCCGCTATTTATACAATTTCAAGTCGCGCCATTACCAAGCCTTCATCCGCACCTGCGATAAGCGGCGGAAACGGAGAGATGACGATGACTAGATTTTTGGCCCCGGCCATTCTCGGCCTGCTGCTCGCCGGCTCGGCTCTGCCGGCCCTTGCGCAGAACCTTCAGAACCTTCCCTTACGCAATCCCCGCCAGTCGCCGGAAGGATATATTTCCGTGCAATCCGGAATATCGATCTCCTATTCCGTGCCGGAGGGTGACAGCGAGGAGCAGCAGGAGAAGGCTTTGAAATCCTTCTATAAGATCGCTGCAAGCAGCTGCGCGACCCTCCTCGACACCATTGCAGATGCCTGCGAAATCAGCGCCATGTCCAGCAATACGTCGGTCAATAATTTCGACGGCCGAGGACCGAAACTTTCGGTAAACGGACAGGTGACGATGTCGGTGAAGCTGAAACCTGCGACCTCATCGGCGAAATAGGAATCCCCTGCCCTCGTCACCGCATGAGAGAAAGCCAACGGATCGGTAAGAAATCGCGGCGATAATCCCCTCGCAATCGAGGGACGACATCATGGCTAAAGCGAAACGACGCACGCGGCGCAAGCCGCAACCCAAGGCGGGCAGCTCGATATGGCTATGGGGCTTCGTCGGCCTGGCGACCGTGGCCGGCCTGTACGCCTATCAGCATCGCAAGGAAATGCCCTCCATGCTCGCCCATGCCGGTGCAGTTGCCGGCATGCCGCATATGGCCCAGGAGGCGCCGGTGCCAGCAGCCAAGCCGAAGGCCAGACCGGCTGCGGTCATTCCCGAACCGCGTGCGACATCAGCCCTTCCCGTGCCGCCGGCTTCTATCCCGGCGGTACCGGCCGCTATCCCTGTGGCGCTGCCGATCACCAAGCCGTCCATCGACCGGCCAATTCCCGGACTACGGGCTCAGGCAGGTGGCCGGTTTGTGCTTTGCAGCGCCGGTTCGGGCACGAATTGCGTGGTTGACGGCAATACGTTCTGGCAGGACGGCATCCGGATCCAGCTCGCCGATATCGACGTGCCGGGCATGGAGGCTGCGCGCTGCCCGGGCGAGAGGCAGAAGGCCATGGCTGCGAAACTGCGCCTGCAGGCCATTCTCAACGATGGGACTTTCGTGCTCTCCGGCAGCAACCGCCGCGACGACCAGAATGGCGGCAAGCTGCGCATCGCCATGCGCGCCGGCCGCTCGATCGGCGACCAAATGGTTTCGGAAGGGCTGGCACGACGCTGGACCGGCCAGGCATCCTCTTGGTGTAGCTAAATCGCTGGAAATTTGATTGGGAGTTCAAGGAAATAAATGGTCGGGGCGACTGGACTCGAACCAGCGACCCCTTGACCCCCAGTCAAGTGCGCTACCGGGCTGCGCTACGCCCCGACCTGCCGAAACGGCTTGTTTCGTTTAGAGTTTAGAGTTTCCCGACGCAAGCGAAAAGTGGCGGCTTGCTCAGAAAAAGTTCCGGCCTAGCGGCACTCCCGCCGCGGCCCCTGGCTCGGCTGATAGGTATTATCAGCGGGATCATAGGAGCGATAGCGGTTGGCGCAGGCGCGTGCATGGCCGTCGTAGTAGCCGCGAGAGCGCTGCCAGCTGAACAAGGTGCCTGTCACGAAGGATTTGAAGAGGACACCGCTGTCCGAATCGTCGTCGTAGTAGCTATCGGAACCGTGCAGGCGGTGGCCGCTGCCCCAGTGGTTGTGATGATGCCAATGGCCGTGATCATGAACCTGGATGACGTCCGACTGTTGGGGCACCGGCAGCGCCGGCACAGTGATGGCGCCGGCTGGCATTGCGGCACCTGCCGCCAGCAGCAAACCGAAGCCTGCGGCAGCTATCGACCTGGCAATCGTAAACATGAGCGACTCCTTCGAAATTCGGCAGCAGCGCCAAGCACATCTGCGTGAAAACCTTGTCGCCGAGCCCGCCGATATTACCTTTATATAGTGATTTGAAGCCACACTCATAGATGCCGTTCCGTCTTTATTGCGCGACGATTTCGCGGAGGCGGGAAGCGTGCAGAAAGCCGAAACAATGAAGCCCTTTGTCGCCCTTTTGCTATGCGCACCGCTGCTTGCAGCATGCAACACAACCGAATCTCTGCAACCTATTCCCGGCAGCATCACATATGGCGGTCAGCCGCACACGAAACTGTCGGAATCGCCGATCGGCAGCCGCATCCAGCACAGCTTCACCAATCAGTGGGGCCAGGATGTCTACGAGACCTATATTCTCCAGCCGGACCGGAGCCTCAAGCTTGTCAGCCGCGTGGAGGCAACACCCTTATGACGGTGAGCAGTGCAAACAAAAAACTCCGCCAGCATGACCGGCGGAGTTTTTGCACTCATACCAGCATAAGCGCGGCGGTTACCAGCAGCGATAGCAGCGGTGATAATAGGGCCGGTCGTAATAGGGCCGGTCGTAATAGCGGCGATGATGGCGGTTTTCGCTGGCTGCAGCACCGATGAGAACGCCGCCGATGATGCCTGCAGCGGCAAGCGTTGCGGCCTGATTTTCGGCTTGCTGCGCCTGGACGCGATTGGCCTGGTAGGTTGCACCGACGCAACGGGCGTAACGCTGGGAGCCAGGGCGGTAACCCTGCGACTGGCATGTCATTTCGGCATTCATCGCAGATTCCTGCGGTGTCTGACAGCTCGATAGAATGGTTGATATGGCGACAAGGCTCGCCGCCATGGTGGCACGTATACGCATATTCCCTCCGGCACTTAGCAATACAACCCCGTGATAGCGAAATACAGCCAAAGGTAACCTTTCGCAAGCCGAGCTTATCAAGCTATGCGCGAGCCACGGCAAGATGGCCTATAATTACGCGTGAAAATGTCATCGTGATTAACAGGCCGGTAGCGCCGGTATCGCCGTCAAAGTCATGACCTCCACCAGAGGTGGAGGTTTGAAACGCTGCGCTTGAACCGCTAGAAGCGGTTTTGTTAGCGCTTAGTAGCTACGATTGAAGAGGTCGGCAAAGTCGGAAGCTTTGTCGGCCTTTTCCTGATTACGGATATAACGTCTGACGACCTGCTCGTCATAGCCAGCCGTCGATACGAAGTACCCGCGCGCCCAAAAGTGATAACCCTTGTAGCGGCGCTTGCGCGCATATTTATTGGCAACGTAAAGGGCTGTCTTGCCCTTCAAAAAGCCGACAATATGCG
>NZ_JARWKZ010000015.1:0-128244 GCF_050577975.1 Rhizobium sp. BR 315
TCGTTCTGAGCCAGGATCAAACTCTCATGTTGAGAATTCAATCTCGACTAAATCACGTCATTCTGAATCGACGAGAACTCACACTCATTTCAAAACGCATCACTGCGCCAAAACGAGGTGTATTCTCTTGTTCAAAACGTGACCGTCGAAGTCTATTCCAAGAACCGGCATCTCTGCCGATCCCGCAAGCTCCGCCGCCCACGTTTCTCTTTCTTCTCATCTTCAATTGTCAAATAACAGACCAGAAAAAACCAGTCGAAATCCAATCCCCGCAATCCCAGGCTCACAACCCAGAACCACCAATCAGCATCGCAGCCAATCAAGGAAACACTAGAGCGAAGGTCTTCGTCGCCAGCAGCGCCGCCGCCCTCGTCAGTGATCGGGCTTATAAAGGTACTTCCGTCTCGAGGTCAATGGCAGACTTTTGAAAAATCGCGAAAATCTTATAAAGCACTGAAAAATTTGGATTTTTAAGCGATTGTCTATTCAGCCGCTTCTAAGCCTCCGTCCCCAGACGCCCCGAACCTCGGCAAAGATGCAATAAGCTCGCGAGTAAAGGCATACGGAGGCCGTTCGAACACTTCTCGACCGATCCAGCCTCAACGATAGCCCCCTGCCCCGTGACTTTGATCCGGCGGCTGATACGCTGGATCAGCCCCGCATCATCCAAAGCGAACGTCATCGACAGGCCGGCCAAGTTCATTAGCCGGGCGATCCTTCCGTGGCGGGCAAGTCCGCCCAGCTCGCTATAGCGCCACCAGGGCTGTTCGACAAAGCTGAATGCTCACGCCAGGCCCGGCCTGCTCAGCCTGACGGCAAGCACATTCCCCGGCCCATGCACGGCAGCGAAGAACAGACCAGCCAGGAAAGTGAAGTGGTCGATAAAGAAGCCGAATTCGGCCTGGTTGCCCGCCCAGTGCGCCGGGCCATGAAACGAGAAGCCGAGGAAGATGACGTAAGCGGCCGCGACGAATGACGCCGGGGTGAAGAAGGCGCCGGTCAGGAAGGCGAGTACCAGCAGCACTTCGAGGATCGCCGCACACCACGCCAGGAATAGCGGGAACGGGAAGCCGGCGGCAGCGATATAGTCGGAGGTCGCGCCCATATCCATGAACTTGAACGAAACGGCCATCAGGAAGACAGCAGCGAAGATCAGGCGTGCAATAAGAATGGCGGCAATCTGCCAGATTGATTGAGTGTTTTCCACGATGTCCCTCCGGGTTGAAGCGGTTGATGCTCCAAGGACGGCCGGTAGAAGGAGATTCCGACAGAGAGGTGGCGATTTTTTTGTCGAGACGACCGCGTGCGTCTCACGACACGGTTAATGTCAGATTTTTCCGATCACCCTACGCCCGATTTTAGCCGTTTGACCTGAGATCACCATCTGCCCTGCCCCGCTGCAGGCTTGTGATCATTGCCGATGCGGCAATTGACTTCGGGTTTTTCCATGGGAGATTCCCGCCGGCCTTCCCGCCTCCCCGGCCGGCGGTCCCTATCTGGCATGGGTATCCTGGCGCCGAAGCTAGGATGCTGCCTGATTATAGGTGCGAATGACGCTGCGGACGGCTTCCAGCACCAGCGTGCGCGCCTTCGCTTCCACTCTACCGGCGGCGACGGCCGGATAGAGGGCGCCGAGATACTGGCTGATAAGGGTCTCCGGCAGTTCTTGTTCCCCCAGCCGTTCGAACAGCCGCTCGACGAGGGCCACTGCATCGTGATGCGGCCAGTAGTAGCGGATGCGATCGCTATAGGAGAAATGCCGCTGTACGCGCAGCTCCCCCTCATTACCATGATAATATTTCTGCCAGTTCTTCGGCTCTGCCAGCAGCAGCGCCTCCATGCCCGGGCGCAAGGTCTCCGGGCCTCCGTCAAGAAATGCGGCGATCTGGTCGAGACCGTAGAGCGCTTCTCGAAGCGCGAAGGTGAGGCCCGGGCCGACCTTCAGGATAGCAAATCCATCTTCAACGAGCCCGCGCAATGCAGATGCCGGCTGATAGTCGGTAGAGTGCGCTTCGAAGACGAATTGCGGCATACGGCCCAGAACGCTGCTGAGGTCGCGGGCGGCCGTGCGGTCATAGACCACGACGTTCTCATTGCCGAATTCGACGCCTGGCTGCACCACGACGCCGATGGCACGGGCGAAGGCATTTTCGAGACCAAGGGCGGCAAAGGCGCCGCGGTGCACCTCGACGGTTTTCAGTGCGGCCTGCGGGCTGGTCAATTTCAGGTGGTCAAGCGCCTCCATGGCTCCGCCGGGGATCGGTACTTCCGTACCGATAATATAGACGGGCCGATCATAGCCCGAGCCCACCGCCGCCTTTTCAGCGACCAGCGCAAGGCGCGCGGCGCGTTCGGCGGTGACGGCATCCGACAGCGCTACCGGCTCGCCGGCACAGCCCATCGAGGTATCGAGGTGGATTTTCGTGAAGCCGGCGCGCACGAAGGCGTCCATCATCACTTGGGAGCGCTGCATCGCCTCCTCCGCGGGCAGGTGCTTCCAGGGGTTGGGGCCAAGATGGTCGCCACCGAGGATCAGCCGGCGCGTGTCGAAACCGACGCGGGCGGCAATTTCTTCCACGAAACGGCGGAAATCGGCAGGTGTCATGCCGGTATAGCCGCCCTCCTGGTTGACCTGATTGCAGGTGGCCTCGATCAGTACGTCAGTACCGGCGACGAGGCCTTCCAGGAAAGCGGCCTCGATGACGAGCGGATGGGCCGAGCAAATGGAAGCAATGCCGCGCCGTTCGCCGGCCGCGTAGCGGGCAGGAAGCGTGCTGAGGGTCTTGGTGCTGCTCATGACGATACTCCGGAAAGATTGCGGGCGGCGAGGAAGGCTTCGATTTCAGCCATGCTGGAGGTGCCCTCCATCGGSCCYTTGACGCCSACGGCACGYGCGCCSGTGGCATTGGCAATAACAAGGGCCTTATCCGCGGCCATGCCGCGCAGCCAGCAAGTGACGAAGGCCGCGCCAAAACTGTCGCCGGCGCCGGTCGGGTCGACCTCTTCCACCTTGAAGGCCGCAGCCGAGGTCTCGCCGGAGGCGTCGAAATAGCTGGCACCCTCGGCGCCGCGCTTGATCACGACGGCCTTGATGCCGCGCGCCAGCAATTCCGCGACAGCAGCCTTTTCCTCGGTGGCTTTGGTAAACAGGAAGATTTCCGCGCCGCTCGGCATGAACAGGTCGGTATTCTCAAGCGCATGGCCGAGCGCCTCGCGCATGCCGGGCAGGTCCAGCATCTCCTTGCGGATGTTGGGATCGAAGGAGACCGTGCCGCCCTTCGCCTTGATGCGCCGGGTCGCTTCGTGAATGGCCTCGACGATGCCGTCGGAGAAGAGCGCCGAGCCCATGATATGCAGGTGGTCGGCGGTCTCGACCAGCGCCTCGGCTGCGGGTGTCAGCCCGATCGCCGAGCAGGCGCTGTGCTTGATGTTGAAGATGAAGTCCCGGTTGCCGTCCGGCCTGTAGCGCACGAAGGCGCTGCCGGTCGCCGCCGTCGGGTGCACGGCGATGGCCGAGACATCTGCGCCGTCGTTCCGCAGACGTTCGACATTGAGCACGCCGAAATCGTCATTGCCGACGGCGCTGACGATGCCGCAGGGCTGGCCCAGCTTGGCCGCCTGGTCGATGAAGATCGCCGGAGCGCCGGAGGCAAAGGGGCCGATTAGCGGGATGGCAGAACGGAAACCATTACCGGTCTCGACCGCCATGATCTCGACGACGATCTCCCCGATGGTGATGATCTTCTTCATGCTCATGTCCGTACCGCCTTGCTGCGCACGTCGAGCCAGACTGCGATGAGAATGACGAGGCCCTTGACGATGAGCTGGTAGAAATACGGCACCGACAGCATGTTCATGCCGTTATTGATGACACCGATGATCAATGCGCCAAGAATGGTGCCGACCATCGTGCCGACACCGCCGGCAAGCGAGGTGCCGCCGAGCACGACCGCCGCGATGGCGTCAAGCTCGTAGCCCATCCCCGAATTGGTCTGCGCCGAGGACAGGCGCGAAGAGAGCAGGATGCCGCTGATCGCCGCCATCACGCCTGATATCATGAAGACAATGATCTTGATGCGATCGACGCGGATGCCGGAATAGATCGCCGCTTCGCGGTTGCCGCCGGAAAGGTAGACCTGCCGGCCGAAGATCGACTTGGACAGGACGATGTGGTTGATCGCAAAGAGCACGCCCATGATCCAAATGATGATTGGAAGCCCGAGGAAGCTCTCCGAGCCAATGGCGAGCCACGCATCATTGTCGATCATGGCCGGAGCACCGTTGGTAGGTAGACTGACGATGCCGCGGAAAATGCCCATGGTCGCAACCGTGACAATGAAGGATGGCAGCATCAGCTTCGCAGAGAGCGCTCCGTTCAGCCCGCCCATGATAGCGCCTGCCGCGAGCGTCAGGAGAATGGTCGGCAGAAAGCCGAAGCCCATGGCGAAGGCCTGCGCCGCCGCCATGCCGGCAACCGCGATGATCGAACCGATCGAAAGATCGATCTCGCCAAGCAGAATGACATAGGTCATGCCGTAGGCCGCAACGGCGACCACCGCCACCTGCTGCATGATGTTCATGAAGTTGTTGAGGGCGAGGAAGCGCGGGCTCAACACCGAGAAGACGATGCAGAGCACGGCAAGGGAAACGATGATGCCGCCATACTGGCGCACCATCGGCGATCGGAAGAACGACTGGCGGACCTGCGTGTCCGCGCCCCTCCTCTGTGTTGTCTGAGGATTGCTCATGCGTGCATCCCCGCTGCATAGGTCATAACGGTTTCGGGTGTCAGGCCTTCGGCATCGAGCACGGCTGCCAGGCCTCTGTTGTGCATCACGACGACGCGATCGCTGAGGCCAAGCACCTCTGGCAGTTCCGAGGAGACCATCAGGATCGCCGCACCTTCGGCGGCAAGCTCGCGAATGATGCGATAGATCTCGAATTTCGCGCCGACATCGACGCCGCGCGTCGGCTCGTCGAGGATCAGAACACGCGGCCTGATCTGCAGCCACTTGGCCAGCACGATCTTCTGCTGGTTGCCGCCGCTGAGCGAACCGGCTGTGGTGTCGATCGAAGCCGCTTTGATGGCAAGGCGCAGCACTTCAGCCTTGGCGGCGACACGCTCGGCGCTGCTGCGCATCAGGCCGAAGGGACCGGCAAGCTGCTTCAGCGCCACCATGTTGACATTGCGCTCGACGCTGTGCGCAAGCACGAGCCCCTCTTCCTTGCGGTTTTCCGTTACGAAGGCGATACCGTTGCGGATCGCGTCCGAGGGCGAGGCGAGCGTCAACGGCTTGCCGTCAAGGAGGATCTGCCCTTCGGGGCGTTCCATGCCAAAGAGCGCCTTCATGATGTCGGACCGGCCGGAGCCGATCAGACCGAAAAGACCGACGACTTCGCCCGGCTTCACATAGATGGAAACATCGTGGAATTTCCCCGGCACTGTGAGGTTTTTCGTCGCCAGGACGGGCGCAATGCCCGCGGCCGGACGCGGCGCCACGCGCGGCGGATAGATATCCTGCATTTCGCGGCCGACCATCAGCGCGATCAGCTTGTCGATGCTGGTCTCGCTTTTTTCCGTCGTCGTCACATATTCGCCGTCGCGAATGACGGTAATGTCGTCGGAAAGCCGCATGATTTCTTCCATGCGGTGCGAGATGTAGATGATCGCTTTGCCGCGTGCCTTCAGCCGCTCGATGATCGAGAACAGGATTTCCGCCTCGCTATCGGAAAGCGACGATGTCGGCTCGTCGAGGATGACCACGTCCGCAGGCAGGCTGAGACCCTTGGCGATCTCGACAAGTTGGCGCTGGGCGATGGAGAGGTCGCCTACCTTGGCATGCACATCGACCGGCAGACCAAGGTCCTCGATGAGCGCTTCGGCCTTGGCAACGAGCGCGCCGTCGCGGACGAAACCGAAGCGGCTCGGTTCGTGGCTTGCAAATATGTTCTGCGCGACCGAAAGGTTTCGGCACAGACTGAGTTCCTGGAAGACAATGGAGATGCCGTGCGCGCGGGCATCGCGCGGGTTCTGCGGCTGGTAGGTCTTACCGGCGAGCAGGATTTCGCCGGAGGTCGGCCTGTAGACTCCGGCGAGGATTTTCATCAGCGTGGACTTGCCCGCGCCGTTCTCCCCCAGCAGCGTGTGAACGCGACCGCGGCGAACCTTGAGATTCATGCGCTTCAACGCCTGCACGGCGCCGAAGGACTTGGCAGCATCGCGGATTTCCAGCACTGCCTCAGTGCCTCGCGACGCCTCTTCCTTTATGGCTGAATTGCTCTGTGTCACGCAAGCTCCTCCCCGGCCGCGCACTCGGCAGCGGCAAGCCCGGCTGTTGGCGAATGAAATGGACTGTAGTCCGCGCGGCGGATGGCAGATGGGCCACCCGCGCAAGATGATGGCGGCGGCCCCGCGGGCCGCCGCCATATGCGGTTTACTTGGTCTCTCCGTCCTTGGTCACGACGCCGGGCACGATCGGTTGCTTGGCTGGAACAGTCTCGCCCTTGATGACCTTGACGGCCGTTTCGACGGCAACCTTGCCCATCTGGTCCGGATACTGGGCGATGACGCCGACCATGACCGGGTCGTTCTTCACGGCGTTACGCGCCTCTTCCATGCCGTCGAAGCCGATAACCTTGACCTGACTTTCCAGCTTGGCGGCCTTCACGGCGGAAGCAGCAGCAAGAGCGGCGTCGTCACCGAAGCCGAAGATGCCGACGATGTCGGGATTGGCTTGTAGCATGTTCTGGGCAACGGCCAGCGCTTCCGGCCGGGTGATGCCCGTCTGAATGGCGGCAATCTTGATGTCCGGATATTTTTCCAGACCCTTCTTGAAACCTTCGACGCGATCGACGACCGACTGCACCGTCGGATAGTCGATGACGGCGACCTTGCCCTTGCCGCCGACGCTCTTTGCCATCAGCTCGGCCGCACGCTCGCCGCCGGCAAAATTGTCCGTTCCGACGAAGGAAGTGACATCGGCATCAACAGCGGGAACATCAACGGTGATGACCTTGATACCAGCCTTCTCAGCCTTCTTGATCGCTGCGCGCACGCCCTTGCTATCGACCGGCGAGATGACGATCACGTCGACGCCCTTGGTGATGAAGTCCTCGACGTCGGCGAGCTGCTTGGAAAGATCCTGGTTAGCGATGGCCACTTCCAGCGGAACCTTCTCCGCCTGAGCTTCCTTCTTCATCGCATTCGCGAGCGAAATGTAGAACGGATGCTGCTGGGTCAGAAGCGATGCGCCGATGCCTTCCGCAGAGGCGACACTTGCCATCAAGGCAAGGGCAGCGCCGGAAAGAAGAATACGACCGAGCGTTTTGCGAAGCATGATTTCCTCCAATGGCCGGCCTCGCCGGCTGCTGTGATGAATGCGTGAAGCTTTCCCTGCCGGCCGCGACCTAAGCCGCTTTTCCTCTCCTGCGCAGGACCGATCCACCCGTATCGGGCGATGTTCGTATGCCACCGATTAAACATCGCGTCAATCAATTTCTTTACACGTGAAAACTTCTAAGGCGAGCGGAAATTTGTTGGTAACGTTAGATTTGGCGGCTATATATGCGATGAAGAGCTATGGCGGCCTGGAAACAGGCGCAGATCACGCTGATAGGCATAAAGAATTATTTTTACACATGATAATTAGACGCGGAAATGCGTCAAAACCGTTGCGAATCTCGGAAGCGATCATGAGCGAAAGTAAAATCCGGACGATGGAGGAGTTCGCTGCGGCAAGCGGGCTTTCCCGCCCGACCGTCTCGAAATATTTCGACAATCCCGAGAGCGTGAAGCCCTCCACCCGCGCCCGCATCGAAAAAGCGCTGAAGGACTATGACTATCGGCCCAACATCTTCGCCGTCAGTCTCAACCGCAAGAATCCGAAAAACATCGGGCTGATCGTCCCGCATATTTCGGATCCGTTCTATGCCGAGATCGTGCGGCAGATAGAGATGCGCTGCTTTGCGGAGGGCTATTGGACGATCGTGCTGTCGTCCCACGGCGAACGGAAGCTGGAGGCACGAGCCATGCGCACCCTTCTCTCTCTGAACATTGCCGGCGTCCTGATGGCGCCGCTCGGCTTCGAGACCGATGCGCGCCTGCTCGAAAACCTTGCCAACGCCATGCCGACGGTCTTCCTCGACAACAGCATCGGCGACCGGCCCTTTGTCGGCACAGACAACCGCAAGAGCATTGGCAACATCACCGAATATCTGTGCAGGACCGGCGAACATCCCTGCTTCCTGGAAATGCCGGCGGTCAACCAGAATGCTCTCGAGCGGCGCAGCGCCTATGTTGCAACGATGGAGCGCCTGGGGCTGGAGCCCATCACATTGCCGATACCGGCCAGGGATTGGAATTTCGAGCAATTGGGCTACGAGGCCGCTGGGCGCATGCTTGATGGTTCCGGCTTTCCGACGCGCACTGTGCTCTGCGCCAACGACCGGCTCGCCTTTGGCGTCATCGCGGCCGCCTTCGAGCGACGCCGACGCGTCGGGCACGACAGCGATTGCGACCTGCGTGTGGCCGGCCATGATGACCATCCGCTCAGCCGCTTCACCTGTCCGCCGCTGACCACCATGGCCCAAGACTACCAGGGCATCGCCGCCGCCGGCATCGACATGCTGTTTTCAAGGATCGGCGGAATGCCGGAGAAGTCCAGCGACCAGGGCAAAGCGATGCATCTGGAAGCGCGGCTCATCATGCGCCAGTCTGCATGACAATGCCTATGCTTAACTCTCTGGCGATACTGCCTATTTATCCCAACCGCACCCAATCCACGGCCTCGAGCACATAGGGCGCGAATAAGAAATCCCGGATCTGGATAATCCGGCTTTCCGACCATTCGACGAGAACAAAATGCGCCGGTCTTTCCGTCGGGCCGGTGCCGTCAAAGACGAGCATGGCTGGCCGTCCTTCGACCGCGCCAAAGGCGAACCGCCACTTCGCCACTTCGGCATAGCGTGTGAAATAAGGGGTAATCTTTTCACGCCCTTGCCACTGGAGCCGGTTCACCAATTCCAGCTTCACGTCATCGGCAAGCATGGCGCGGATAGCGTCGAAATCCCCGTTCCGAAACATGTCGACATAAGCGATGATCTTCTGCCGATCCAGATCGGACATCAGCGGCAGCCTTGCATCCTCGGGTTCCTGTGCGAGCAGCCTGAGCGTAATGCGCGCCCGCTGGAGCGCCGATTTGGCTGCCGCCGGAGAGCATTCGGCGATGCTTGCGATCTCCTCGACCGAATGCCCCAGAACATCCTTGAGGATTACCGCGCAGCGCTGGAGTTCAGGCAGCCGCAGAAACGTCTGAAAACCAACTGCGACGATATCCGCCTCGGGTATGGGCTCGGCTTCGATGTCCTCGGTGAGTGGAACAACCGTATTTCGCGACCTGCTGCGCAGGAAGTCCAGGCTCGCATTGTGGGCGATGCGAAACAGCCAGCCCTCGAGATTATCCACCTCGGCCCCCTGGCTTCGTGCTTGGAGGGCCTTCACGAGCGTGTCCTGCAAGACATCCTCGCCATTGACGGCCGATCCCGTCATACGCGCGCAGTAACGATGAAGGCGTGGCCGCAGCGCTTGCAGGCGATCTTCGAATCCATCCATGTCCATAAACCTACCGTACTTCCGCGCTCAGTTCTGCCAAGGATCGGACACCGATGTCGATGAGGACCTTCGACAGGTTAGCCGGCTGTGACAGGAATGGCGAGTGGCTGCTTTCCAATGTGTGGATCACTGTCTTGCCGCCGATCGCGTCATCAACGGTAGCAATCATATGATCCTGGCCGGCCAACGGAACTGCACGATCCTGGGTGCAACGGATATAGTGGCGCCGCACCGTACCAAATCTTGCCGGCGTAATCTGCGATGGAGCCAGAGCGCCAGCGTTGGATTCGTCGCAATGAAGCTGCGACGCCGCATGTACGAATTCGTTCTCCGACACATCGGCATAAAACGAAGCCTTGAGCAGCGACCTATAGGCCTCGTCGGTCGATCCGGCATGGATCCTGGTCGCGCCAATGGCGATGGGGTCACCTGTGAACAGCTGAGGCGCCAGGGCGGAAGACATGGTTTCATGCTGGAGCATGGCAAGCAACGGCATGCCGTTCGGGACCATGAACCCGGCAAGATAAACAACCGCGAGAAGCAGGTCAGGAACCCTTTCAGCCACCGCCGAAATCGTCATCCCGCCAGCCGAGTGCCCTACAAGAATGACTCTACCGTCAGCGCGTGATGCCGCCTCTTCTACCAAGGCGACCACCGCCTCCGTCCGCTCCTCCTGCGTCACGTCCGCAACAGGTGACCGCTCCGTAGCAAACGCGCCGGCGTCGAATGGGTGACGATTGAGTGACGTGGGCGCTATCGCATTTGCCCCTGCGCCGGGAAGGTCGAGCGTCAAGGCGGCAAAGCCGCTCGCTTCAAGGATTGGCGTAATTCTGTTCCACGCCGAACGATTGTGCCAACCGCCGTGAACCAGGACGAAAACGGCCTTGGGTACTGACATTGCTGAGCTCTCCCTATCTGATGTTATCATTTGGCCACTTACCCGAACGGCCGGCGGCCATTCCGCCGCCGACCTGTCTCCTCGCCCACGGAACGGACAAGGGGATATGAGGATCAGACCGTCTTGTTGTCGAAAAGGTACATTTGAACACCCGACTCATCAGGCGCATAAATTCGGCGATCCGCAGCGGCGGCTTGCCCCTCCGGGCTTGCGAAGGCTGTTTTGATTGCTGCAAGGTCATCGAAATGCAGCGTCCCGATCCGATAAACATCGGGCGAGCCGGCCGGCGTTGCGATGGGGCCGTGGCTGACGTCGTAACTCCTGAGCCCCGGAAGCTTCTTGGCAAGAGGCACGTGGATGTCGAAGTAATGCCGGTCAAATGCCTCCGTGTCCTTCGGCGTCCGATAGATCACCACCATCTGGGCCATTCCAGCTTTCGTTTGCTGGTTGTGTGATGCAGGCTCGGCCGCGTGCTCGTGAGCCACCGCAGAGCCCATGAGCGAATCCAGGCTTGCCAGTTCGGCGATCCTCGGGAAGTAGGCCTTCATGCGCGGATCGCTGCGCATCGCCTCGACGGCTGCGGGAGTCTCCCATTCGGAGTAGATGACGACGCCGGCGCCGTCTTCGGCTGCGATCAGCCGGGTCGTCTTCCAGCCAGGCAGCGTGCGGATCACGGTATCTATATTCTCTTTCAGGAGCGCGATCAGCGCATCCTGCTTCCCCAGTTTGACCCGCAGGAGATTGACCAAAATAACGGGTTCGTTGGACATGGCATGTTTCCTTCTGTTTCGGATATGCCAAGGACGATCCGAAGGTCGGAAACGGATCGCGACCTAGAAGATTTTTTGGAGAGCGTCCCGAACCGGGCGATATTCAAAAAAATGCGGGTTGGCGATCAGCCGAAAAGGGCCATCCCCGACACCGCTATGCGAGGTTCTTGAGGTAGAGCGAGAGCAGCTGGGTCTGTGAGGAAATGCCGAGTTTGCGGTAGACGTTGCGCCGGTGAACCTTCACCGTCCCCGTGGAGATATTGAGCCTCAGGCCGATCGATTCCGACGAATGTCCCTGCAGGACGAGTTCGACGATAGCAGTCTCGCGGCCTGTCAGGTTGAGATCCCGCCAGACCGCTTCGGCTGGCGCAATATTCTCGTTCTGACCTTGCCGGCGCTTACTCTTGCTGCCGGCAGCCAATTGCGCATCGAAGCGCGAGGCGAGGCCGGACCAATAATGCCTTACCATGTTTGCAACGAGCGGCTCGACCTTCTTGAGCGTCATGAATTCGGCGGGTGGGAAAACCCCGGTCGTCTCACGCCGCATGAGGGACAGGACGATAGTGACATCTTCGTCTGCATTGACGAAGAAACCGATCTCCTCGGCAAGCCCGGTCTGGACATAATAGGTTCGGTAATATTCGCTGGAAAAAAAGCGGTCCGGTGCCAGCTCCCGCATCCTCAGCACGCCTTCACGGCGTTCGCGCGCCGTATGATAGAACGGATCGAGCAAATAGGGGCCGGCCTGATAGAGCGTGACGAAGACAACGTGCTCCTCTCGGTCGAAGGTGCTGTAGAGATCGATCGGCCGCTCTTTGCCGCGATAGGCGAAGACAACAACGTAATCGAACCGTACCAGCGCCGCCATCATCTGGCGGAAGGTCTCGCCGAACTCGGCATCCGCCATCGTCGATCTGCCGATCGTGGCGTTGAAGGCGGAAAACAGTCCTTCAAGGTCGGTGCTCATGTGACGGATCCCCTCTCCCGCCCTGCGCCATCTAGCGCAGCCCTATATACACCTTCCATGAAGCATTGCGCGCTGAAATACCTCTTTCGGGGTATATACCTCGCAAGAGGCGCAGGCTTACTCTTTCCTTAACGACGGTGGCAATAAGGCAGATCAAGACTGCCGACCAACCGCAGGGAACAAACGTGGCATCCGCTTCAACGAACGACATCGAATTCCGTTCGGTCACAAAAGCCTATGGCGCCGTGACAGCCGTAACGGACATCAATCTCAATGTGCCCAAGGGCGCATTCCTGGCGCTTCTCGGACCTTCCGGCTGCGGCAAGACGACCTGCCTGCGCATGATCGGCGGTTTCGAACAGCCGAGCGAGGGCACGGTGCTGATCGACGGGCGCGAGATGAATGGCGTTCCAGCCTACCGGCGCCCTGTGAACATGGTGTTCCAGCACTATGCGCTCTTTCCGCATTTCAATGTCGCGCAGAACGTCGCCTACGGGCTGAAGCAGATGCGGCCAAAGGTCGGCGCTGCCGAGATTGACCGGCGTGTGGCCGAAGCGCTCGAGATGGTCCGGCTCGGCGGCTTCGCCAAGCGGCGCATTCATGAAATGTCAGGCGGGCAGCAGCAGCGCGTCGCGCTGGCGCGCGCCATCGTCAATCGCCCCTCCGTACTCCTGCTCGACGAACCGCTCGCCGCCCTCGACAAGAAGCTGCGCTCGGCCATGCAGATCGAGCTGCAGACGCTGCAGCGCGAACTCGGCATCACCTTCGTTCTCGTCACCCATGACCAGGAGGAAGCGCTGTCGATGGCCGATGTCGTCTGCGTCATGAGCGCCGGCCGCATCCGGCAGCTTGGCACGCCGCAGGAAGTCTATGATCGTCCGGCCGATCTCTTCGTCGCCGATTTCGTCGGCAAGACGAACCGCATAGAGGCGATGATGGAAGCCGATGGCGAAACGCTTCGCCTTGCCGACGGCTCGGCACTTTCGGCCGGCAAGCGTCTCGCACCGGGAGCAGCGATTGCGGCATTGCGCCCCGAGGCGATCCATCTGAGCCGCGAGATGGCGGCATCAGGCAAGTCTTTCAAAGGCACCGTGACACACCGCATCTTCCTGGGATCGTCAGCGGAATACGCGGTCACCGTTCCCGGACTGGGCGACTTTTTGATCACTTCGGATCGCCGCAGCATGAGCGAGAGCGATCTCGTGGCGCCGGGCGAACAGGTTTTCCTCGGCTTCGATCCCGCAGCCTTACATGTCTTTCCAGCATCGAATGCATAAGCCAAAACAAGGGAACAGCATCATGAGCAAGGATTATAAGGACAATCTCCCCATTTCTGCCGAAGGCTTCATGGACGAATTCATGCGCCTGAAGCGCGGCTCCGTCAGCCGCCGTCACTTCCTGGGCATTACCGGCCTCGGCCTTGCGACGGCGGTGTTGTCGCGCATCCCCGGTGCGCTTTCGACGCCGGCCTATGCCGCAGGCGAGCTGGGCACGCAGATGTCGATCGCAACCTGGCCGAATTATCACGACCCAGCAACCTTCGAGAACTTCAAGACAGCGACCGGCGTTGCCGTCGAAGTCAATGTCTTCGGCTCGAACGAGGAAATGCTCGCGAAACTGCAGGCAGGCGCCTCCGGCTGGTCGCTGTTCGTGCCCACTAACTACACGATTTCAACCCATCACAAGCTCGGCCTTATCGAGGAACTTGATCTTTCGAAGATCCCGAATTTTAGCCAGGCAACCGAAAGCCCGCGCTTCACCAAGGAAGGGCAGATCGGCGGAAAGACCTATGCCGTGCCGAAAAATTGGGGCACGACCGGCTTCTCCGTCAACACCTCGAAGATCAAGAGGAAGCTTTCAAGCTGGAAAGATTTCTTCGAAATCGCCCAGACGGAGGCCGATGGCCGTGCCATGGTGCACGACTATCAGCTGACGACCATCGGCAGCGCGCTGGTTTCCCTCGGCTACGATTTCAACTCGATCAAGCCGGAAGAACTCGCCAAAGCCGAAGAATTGCTGATCAAGGTCAAGCCGCATCTCTTCGCCATCAACTCCGACTATCAGCCGTCCATGCGTTCGACAGACGCCTGGCTGACGATGTGCTGGACCAATGACGGCGCGCAGCTGAACCGCGATATGCCCGAGCTTGCCTATGTGCTCGGGAAGGACGGCGGCGAGATCTGGACCGACTATTATGCGATCCCGAAGGATGCGCCGAACAAGGCGGCCGGCTACGCTCTGCTCAATTATCTTATGGATCCGAAGAACGCGGTGAAGGAGCACATCGCCAACGGGGCGCCCACCACCGACAGCCGCGTCATCACGCTGCTGCCGAAGGATGTCACGTCGAACAAAATCGTCTATCCGGATGAGGCTTCGCTGACGCCGCTGGAATTCGGTGCCGCCGTTACGCTCACCGATCCGAGCCGCGCCGAGTTGATGGCGCGCTTCAAGTCGGCCTGATCGTCCTCGCCCAACTCCGGCCCCTGCTGCCATGGCGGCCAGGGCCGGCCTCGCGTTCCGAACCGGCAGATAAAGACCCTCTCGATGCCCCTTAACCCTGCCACCAAACGGCACCTCGTCACCGCTGCCCTTGTCGGTCCGGCAAGCATCTGGCTGTTCGTCTTCCTGGTGCTGCCATTCATCGCCATCATCGTCTTTGCCTTTGGCGAACGTGCCCCGGAAGGCGGGTATCAGGCGGCCTTCACCTTTGCGCAATTCGCCAATCTCGGCTCGCGCTCGGCAGCCTTCATCAATACGCTGATTCTTGCGCCGATCGGCGCGGCGGCCTGCCTGCTGGTCGCCTATCCGGTTGCCTATTATCTGGCGGTGAAGGCAAGTCCGCAGCGTCGTCTGCTGCTCGTCTCGCTTGTCGTCGTTCCCTTCTGGACCAGCCTGCTCGTGCGTACCTATGCCTGGATGTACCTGCTCGGCGCGCGCGGTATCCCGCATCTGCTCGAATACTTCGGAATAGAGAATGTCAGGCTTATCAACACGCCGGGTGCTGTGCTTCTCGGCATCGTCTACGGCTACCTGCCCCTGATGATCATGCCGATCTATGTCAGTCTCGAAAAGCTCGATCGCCGGCTGCTGGAGGCATCGGCTGATCTCGGCGCCAAGCCCATCTCGACCTTCTTCGGCATTACGCTGCCGCTGTCATTGCCAGGTGTCATGACCGGCGTGGCGCTGGTGACGATCCTGCTGCTCGGAGAATATCTGATCCCGCAGCTGCTTGGCGGCGGCAAGGTGTTCTTCATCGGCAATGCGCTGGTCGATCTCTTCCTGCAGTCGCGCAACTGGCCATTCGGATCGGCGATCGCCGTGACGCTGGTTGCCGTCGTCGTCATCGTGCTCTTGGTTGCCATGCGGATTGCCTGGCGCGTTGCGGGCACCCGCCAGGTGGATCTCGTCTGATGCGCGCGCTCGTCACTTTCGTCTATCTGTTCCTCTATACGCCGATCGCGCTCGTCGTGCTGTTTTCCTTCAATGCAGGCCGCAATGCGAGCGAGTTCACCGGCTTTTCCACGCAATGGTATGGGCGTGCACTGTCGAACACCTTCCTAATGGAGGCGTTGCAGAACAGCCTCATCATCGCCTTCACCAGCGCGGCACTGGCCGCGATCTTCGGCACAATGGCAGCGATCGGCCTGGAACGGCTCGGTCCCGGCATGCGCGCCATCTTCGACGGGTTGTTTGCCGCCGCGATCGTCGTTCCGGGCGTCGTCATCGGCATTGCGACGCTGGTGGCGCTGGTGGAAGTTTTCGGCGTCATCAACCCGCTGATCGCGGCCGTCTGGCCCGGCGACCAGCCACCGAAATTCGCGCTCGGCTATGGCTCGATCATCGCGGCACATGGTCTCTTCACCATGGCGCTTGTGACGATGATCGTGAAGGCGCGCATCGCCAGCCTCGGCCGCGACATCGTCGAAGCATCCAGCGATCTCTATGCGACGCCGCTGACCACGTTTCGGCAGATCGTCCTGCCGCAGATCATGCCCTCGATCCTAGCCGGCTTCCTGCTCGCCTTCACCTTTTCCTTCGACGATTTCATCATCGCCTTCTTCGTCGCGGGATCCAATACGACGCTGCCGATCTATGTCTTCGCCTCCATCCGCCGCGGCGTCACGCCAGAGATCAACGCGATCGCGACGATGGTGCTGATCGCATCGCTCGTCCTCATTCTCATCGCGCGTTTCCTGATGCGCGAAAAGACAACGACAAACTGACCAGGGAAATATCATGATACTCAAGGATCGGGTCGCAATCGTCACCGGAGCCGGCTCCGGCATCGGCCGCGCCGGCGCGCTCATCATGGCGCGCGAAGGCGCGCATGTGATTGTCGCCGATATCGATTTGGCAAATGCCGAGGAGACCGTGAGCCAGATAGCCGAGGCAGGCCACAGCGCCGAAAGCATGATGGTCGATGTCATGGATGATCAGGCCCTCGAAGCCGGTATCGCAGCCATTACAACACGACATGGCCGCATCGATATCCTGCATAATCATGCAGGCGCCCAGGTGGCGGGCAATCTGGAGGACGTCGCCGTTTCCGGTTTCGATACGTCTTGGAACCTGAACGTCCGCGCGCATTTCATGGCTTCGCGCCTCGTCATGCCGATCATGAAGAAAGCTGGCAAAGGCGTCATTCTCAACACGTCCTCATCGTCGGGCGTCCTTTATGACCGCGAGATGATCGCCTACACCACGTCCAAACACGCTGTCATCGCCATGACGCGGCAGATGGCAGGCGACTATGCCCGGTTTGGCGTCCGCGTCAACGCGCTCTGCCCCGGCTGGGTCGACACGCCGTTCAACGCGCCGTTCATTACGCAAATGGGTGGACGCAGCGCCATCGAAGGCTATATCGCTGAAAAGGTGCCGCTCGGGCGATGGGCCGACGTTTCGGAAATTGCCGAACCTATCCTCTTTCTTGTCTCAGACCGTTCCTCCTACATGACCGGACAGATCCTCGTCGTCGATGGCGGCGAAACGATCGTCTAGGCCGCTGAAACGTTCCCGAAGACAGTCGTGAAGTGCTGCCGGGCAAGCCCTCCCTGCTCTTTCAGCCGTCCGATCATGCCGCCGAGTACCAGCCAAAACTCGGCGCCGAATAACCTGGCATCGCCGTCATTTGCATTCACGACCCGCCTATCGGCTCGTGACGGTGATGTTGGTGCTCAGATCTCCGTGCAATCAACACAGTTGGCTTTGGCTCCCGTCCCACATTGACACCCGCCTGTGACAGAACCGCACAGGATGTGCCTCAAAGCCAAAAGATATATTGTAGATATATGTTTTAGAGCATACATCGATGCCGCCACCAACAAAATCATGGAGATCCGAAATGGCTAGAGAACTGAGCGCGGCAACCAAGGCAATCGTGCAGGCCACCGTACCCGCGCTTGCGGCCCACGGCACGGAGATCACCGCCGCCATGTACCTGCTGCTTTTCAAGGACGAGGAGGTTCGCAATCTCTTCAACCAGTCCCACCAAGGCGAAGGCGGCGGACAGACGAAGGCGCTGGCGCAGGCGATCCTCGCTTATGCGCAAAATATCGATAACCTCGCAGTCCTCGGGCCTGCGGTCGAGCGGATCGCACAAAAGCATGTCGGCCTTCAGATCCGGGAGCATCATTATCCGCATGTCGCCAATGCCCTGCTTGCGGCCATCAAGCAGGTGCTGGGCGATGCCGCAACCGACGAAGTGCTTGCCGCTTGGGGCGAGGCCTATTGGTTCCTGGCGGATATCCTGATCGGCAGGGAAAAGCAGGTCTATGATGAGCTAAGCTCTGCCGAAGGCGGATGGTCCGGCTGGCGCCGTTTCCGCATTGCCGACAAGCGCCGCGAGAGCGACATCATCACCTCCGTCGTCCTGAAGCCGGAAGATGGCAGGTCAGTCGTCCGCCATCTCCCAGGCCAGTATCTGACATTCCGGATCGTCGTACCCGGAAAGGGTGAATACCGCCGCAACTACAGCATCTCCTCCGCTCCAAACGGTGAGACATACAGAATTTCCGTCAAACGCGAGCCCTCGGGCCTGATATCGAATTATCTGCATGACAAACTGGTCGTAGGCGATGTGCTCGAGGTTGCACCGCCGGCAGGCGAATTCTTCCTCAGGGAGAATACGGCGCGGCCGGTCGTCTTGCTGAGCGGCGGCGTAGGCCTGACGCCGATGGTCAGCATGCTGGAAACCATGGCGGCAAAAGAGAACAATGCGAATGTCTACTACGTTCACGGCGCTGAAGACGGCAAGGTTCATGCGATGGGCGAGCATGTTCGCAAGCTCGTCTTCGGTCGCGATGGGATGAGATCTATAGTCTTCTATCGCGCGCCGCACTCCGACGATCGGAAGGGCGTTCATTACGACCAGGAAGGCTTTGTGACCCTTGAGTGGCTCGCCGAGAACACGCCGCTGAAAGAGGCCGACATCTATCTGTGTGGGCCAAAGCCGTTCCTCGCGACCTTCGTCAATGGACTGGACAGAGCCGGCATCCCGAAAGACAGGATCCACTACGAGTTCTTCGGTCCAGCCGACGATCTGGCGGCATAAGACGAGCATCAGGCGGCTGGAGTTCGCTCCGCCGCCTGATTGCTATTATGCTGCGATGGAATCGGGAGAGAATTCATGCGGCTGACAGTTTACTCCGACTATGCGTTGCGGCTAATGATGTATCTCGGCCTCCGCAAGGGCGGCAGCTTGTCGACGATCGACGACGTGGCAGCAGCTTACAGTATCTCCAAGGCTCACCTGATGAAGATCACCAACGAACTCGGCAGGAAGGGTTTGATCGAGACCATACGGGGACGTCAAGGAGGAATGCGCCTCGCCCGTGAAGCATCGGCGATCAGGGTCGGGGATATTGTCCGGGCCTGCGAGCCAGACTTCGCGCTGGTCCCCTGCATGGAGGCTGAAGGCGGCAACGCCTGTGTGGTGCTGCCGGCCTGTGTGCTCAAGCGCGCGCTTGCAACTGCGGCTGCAGCCTTTCTCGAGGTTCTGGATGGTTACACGCTGCAGGACCTCGTCGGACCAACCGTGGCGCTACGCCAACTTCTCGGCATCGAGAATCCCGACCCGGTGCCGAATACGGTAACAAGCAAGTAGCAGCACTCGTCCATGTCTCCAATCGTAAGCGTGGGGCCTAGCTAATCTCGCTGAAGGTTCGGCGGAAATGGATCATGCCAGGCGTCGATCCGATCAAGCGCTTCGTACCATCGGGACAGGTGACGAAACTGACGGAAATCGAATCCCATCGCATCCGCATATGGAAGTGCGGCACCGATTGCGAAATCTGCAGCAGTTACCGCAGGTCCGACGGTCCATGTCCGATCGGCGAGATGTTCGTCGATGATCCGGCAGCTCACTAGGAGGCTTGAACGCGCCTCTTCAATGATCCGCTCGTCCTCCTGCAGCCCCAACAGCGGCTTGATCAACCTCTCGAACCATATCGTTGCGCCATAGCGGGTAAAATGGACGGCGTCCCAACTCATCCAGCGTGTCATATCGAACCGTCGCGCATCTTCCGGCCAAAAATCCGAACCCGCCCGATCGGACAGGAAGCGCATGATCGCGTTGGCTTCCCATAGCCGTAAATCGCCATCGGTTAGAACCGGAACCTTGCCGTTCGGATTGAGTGCCAGAAATTCGGGCGTTCTCTGCTCGCCACGCGCCAGATCCACGCGAATGAACTCGACGTCCACACCGAGATAGCGGGCTGCCGCACAGGCCTTTCGCGGATTTAGCGTCTCGCAATAATAGAGTTTCATAGGTTGTCCCATGTCACCGGCCCTCTTCGACCTGGTGCTTGAGCAGGAGTGCCAGTCGTTCAAAGGTCTGGTTCCAGCCATCGGTGTGGCCATCGCGCGACGCGTCGCTGCTGAACGGTCCCTGGTGAAACGTCATTTCCGTCGAGCCTCCCAATGCGACCAAGTCGACAGTCACGATCGTCTCGGGGCTTATGCCGCCGTCGCTCTGCTCCCAATGATGGGTGAAGCGGAGACGTGATGGCGGGTTGATCTCCAAATATCGTCCCGCGACCCAATGGTTCTCGCCGTTGGGTGCTATGAGGCAGGCGCGATGGGCACCGCCAATGCGCAGCTCGAGTTTGTCCGGAACGCACCGGAAGCCTTTCGGCCCCATCCACTCCACCATGATTTCGGGATCGGTCCATGCCTTGAAAATCACCTCGGGCGGTGCAGCGAACACTCTCACCATCCGAATTTCGTTCGAGACGGGCGTACGCAATTGATCAGAATTCATTTTTCGTTTCCTCCTGTCTTCTCAATGTAGGCATCCAGACGATCGAAGCTCTCTCGCCAGAAGTGGCTGTAGTCTTCGAGCCAATCGGCGATCCCCTTTAATGCAATGGGGCACAGCTCTCGTGGACGTGACTGCGCCTGCCGCCTCGTGGCGATGAGCCCCGCTTCCTCCAGAACTTTCAGATGTTTGGAAATGGTAGGCTGCGCCAGATCGAAAGGATCAGCGAGCTCGGCGACCGTGGCGGCGCCCTGACTCAGCCTGGCGACGATCGCCCGTCGTGTCGGATCGGACAGTGCCGAGAAGATTGCATCGAGGTTTTGCTGCATATATCACCTTTTAGCTATATTGCCACATAGCAATATAATTGAGCCAAGGTCAAGCATCTCGATGCGCCAAATGTGCACTTAGTTTCTCTCCATGCGGCGTATCTTCGTCACCTTCCCGTTCGTGTAGCAATTCGCTCCGGGAGTGCTGAGGATCGAAGCTGAGCACCTCGCCCAGGTTGGAAAGCGCATGCAGCAAGACCGAGAGAACACAGTCCGCCAATCCTCCTGCCAAGAGGAAATCGAACGCCAATCCGCACACCATAAAAGTGCACTGAACAATTTGAACAAAGCAACCAAGCAGTATGCTCACTTTTCTATCAAAATTTCTATAGTTCTCAAATTTCAACTAACGCTATGCCTACCTACGCTGCCCTCATCAAACTTCCTGAGGGAGCTGAAACACGTGGTTGATTATGTAGGCGGCGGCAATGTCGCTGGGTTGGTCCGATCAGTCGGTATAAAAACACTCTTGCCTGGTCAGACAGCATCCGTGCTGCGACGGAGCGATGTCTGAGCAATGAGCAAGCTTTCCGTACAAGCGCCGAAGTCCGTCGTCATGATCCGGCCGCATCACTTCACGCCGAATCCGATGACCGCCAACGACAACTCGTTCCAGTCGAATGACGAGAAGCGGGCGGCGGCGGCCATAGCCAGCACCGCCTTCGACGAGGTGACGCGCATGGCCGAGGGGCTGGCTGCGGCCGGCGTGACCGTGCATGTCTTCGAAGACAAGACAGCCGCAACGCCCGACTCCGTCTTTCCGAACAACTGGTTTTCCACGCACTCGGGCGGCCATGTCGCCATCTATCCGATGTATTCGGCGAGCCGCCAGTCCGAACGGCGCAGCGACGTGATCGAGATGCTGAAGACCGACTATCGCGTCCAGGACGTAATCGACTATTCCGGCCTTGAGAAAGACCATGTCTATCTCGAAGGCACCGGCGCCATGGTGCTCGACCATATCGGCCGCGTTGCCTATGCCGTCCGCTCCAACCGCACCAATGAAGTGGCACTGGAACGATTCTGCACGCATTTCAATTTCGAGCCGATGGTCTTCGACGCAGTCGATCGCAACGGCAAGGCGATCTATCACACGAACGTGCTGATGTGCATCGGAACCGACTTTGCACTTCTCGGATCGCAGATGATCCCGGATGTCGCCCGCAGGCGCGAAATCATCGCACGCCTCGAAGAGACTGGCCGCAAGGTCATCGACCTGTCGATCGAGCAGATTGAGAACTTCGCCGGCAACGCGATTGAGCTGGACGGCAAGGACGGCAGGCTGGTCGTGCTGTCCGCCAGGGCCCACGAAGCGCTTGATGCCGCGCAGATCGAAGACATCGAACAGTCGGCAAAATTGCTGCCATTCGACGTCTCGACCATCGAGCTTGCGGGCGGATCGGTCCGCTGCATGCTCGCCGGAATTCATCTTTCGCGCCGCGAGCCGGCAGCTACACAATTGCTTTACGCCGCCGGTTGAGCCGGATAGAGAAGCCCGTACAAAAGTAAAGGTACCTGCAAATGTCGCAAGCAAGATCAGTCTATCACTTCAATTCCGTCATCGTCCGCGAGCCTTCGCGTTCTGTCGTCAATGGCCTTCGCGCCGACGATCGGGGCAACCCGACCTATGAAGGCGTCAAGGCCGAGCACGACGCCTATATCGCCGCCATGCGTGACGCCGGCGTAGAAGTAACGATCCTGCCAGCGCTCGAAGCCTTCCCGGACTCGATCTTCGTGGAAGACCCCGCACTCGCCTTTCCCGAAGGCGCGATCCTCCTTCGTCCGGGCGCCGTCAGCCGTGTCGGCGAAACGGCCGAAATCACCCCGACGCTGCGCGATATGTTCGAAACCGTGCTTGACCTGCCGACCCCAGGTTTTGCCGATGGCGGCGACGTGCTGACGACGCCGAAGAGCGTCATGATCGGCCTTTCCGCACGCACCGACAAGGTTGGTGCCGAGGCCCTTTCCGCCTGCATCGCCAAGCTCGGCCGCAAGGCTGAGATCGTAGCGACCCCGGAAGGCGTGCTGCATTTCAAAACCGATTGCTCGCTGCTCGACGACGAAAGCGTGCTGTCGACCGCCCGCCTCGCCCGCTCCGGCGTCTTCAAGGATTTCAAGCAGATCATCATTCCGGAAGGCGAGGAGCCCGCTGCCAACGCACTGCGCGTCAATGATGTCGTCATGGTCGGTTCCGACTTCCCGCGCACGATCGAGATGCTCGACAAGCTCGGCTACAAGGTCGTGCCGATGAAGACGACCGAGATCGGAAAGATCGATGCGGGCCTGTCCTGCATGTCGCTGCGCTGGTACCGCAACGGCCGATAAGCAAACTCAAGAACAACGGGAGAACAGAATGCACAGCTTCAAATCGAAAATCATCGCCGGTGTCGCACTGATACTGTCCGCCGGCTTTGCTCATGCCGAGGATACCATCCGCCTCGGCATGACCCCCGAGCCCTATATGCCGTTTACGCAGGTCAATTCCGCCGGCCAATGGGAAGGCCTCGAGGCCGATCTTTCACGCGCTGTCTGCGCGAAAATGCAGATCAAGTGCGATATCAAGCAGATGGCTTGGGACGGCCTGATCCCGTCGCTGAACGAAAAGAAGGTCGATTTCATCATCGGCGCCTTCTCAGTCACCGATGATCGCCGCAAGGTCGTCGACTTCAGCACGCCCTACTACACCGAGGGAACGTCCTTCGTCGGCGCCAAGTCCGATAGCACGAAGATCACCACGGTCGATGCGCCTGACGGCGCAGGCAAGATCCTCGATCCGTCGATCGTATCAGGCAAGATCATCGGCGTGCAGACCTCCAGCGTCCAGGCCGCCTACGTCGCCAAGTACCTGAAGGGTGCAGAAGCCAAGAGCTACGACACCGCTGACAACTCCGTTGCCGATCTCGTTGCTGGCCGCGTCGACTATGTTCTTATCCCGGATCTCTACATCCAGACGTTCCTGAAGTCGCCCGCGGGTGCCGACTACGAGGTGAAGCTCGAAGTCCCGAAAAGCACCACGCTTGGCGAAGGCGTAGCCTATGCCATCCGCAAGAGCGATTCGGACACACTCGGCAAAGTCAACAAGGCCCTTGCCGAACTCGACAAGGACGGCACGACGCAGAAGCTCGTCGACAAGTGGATCTTCGACAAGAAGTAATTGCGTGACGCCGGGCGTGGCCTCTTCCGCACCCGGCGGCGCCCATACCTGCTCGCGTCGCGACATCGCTTCCACAGCCTCATCGCAGCCTTCATGAGCAGACGGCGCCCGATTCCGCATATCGGCAACATAAGGCCGTCCGGCTGACCTCCACAGGCGAAGCCGCATAGAGCAGGTAGAACGCATGGACACATATTGGCACTTGCTCGGCTGGGGGCCGGAAGGCTGGGGCGCAAATTTCGCCTGGGGCTTGCTGATGACCCTCCAGGTATCGATCGTCTCCTACATAGTAGCAGTGATTTTCGGCTTCCTGGGAGCCGCCGGCAAGCTTTCGCACCACCGGTCGCTTCGCATCATCGCCGGAATCTATACGACGGTCGTACGCTCGCTGCCGGAACTGCTGGTCATTCTTCTCCTCTATTTCTCCGTCGCAAGCGGTGCCGAACGCTTCCTGAAATATGCCGGCCTCGTCGACTCCAGCTTCCAGTTCAGCCCCTTCTGGGCGGCTATCATCGCGCTCGCCTTCGTCTCCGGCGCCTTCATGACCGAGGTTCTCCGCTCCGCCTATCTTGCGGTGCCCCCCGGCCAGATCGAGGCGGCCGTGTCGATCGGTATGCGGCAGCGCAAGATCCTGACCCGCGTCGTCCTGCCGCAAATGATGCGCCATGCGGTGCCCGGAATGGGCAATCTCTGGCTGTCCATCACCAAGGAAAGCGCCATCATCTCCGTGCTCGGCTCGTTTAGCGAGTTGCTCTATACCGGCTACCGCGCAGCCGCCAGCACCAAGCAATACATTCTCTTCTATGGCCTGACGGCCCTGCTCTTCCTGCTTATTACGCTGGTTTCCGTTCTCGTCATCAGCCGCATCGAAAAGCACCTGAACCGGGGGCATCGCTGATGGAAACGATCACCAACGTCATTTCCTTCCTGCCTGCCCTCATCAAGGCCATGCCGCTGACGCTGCTGCTGACGGTAACGGCAGGCATCTTCGGCCTCGTCATCGGCACGCTGACCGCGCTCGCCCGCCTGTCGAAGTACAGGTTGCTGGCCTGGCCCGCCTTCGCCTTCACCTTCACCTTTCGCGGCACGCCTTTGCTGGTGCAGATCTATCTGATCTATTACGGCCTCGGTCAGGTCCTGCCTGGAACCTGGGTTCGCCACAGCTTCCTCTGGCCCTATCTGCGTGACGGCCTTTGGTACGCGATTGCAGCACTCAGCCTGAACCAGGCGTCCTATAATGCCGAAGTCATCCGTGGCGCTATTCAGGCGATCCCCCGCGGCCAGATCGAGGCGGCTCTTTCGGTCGGCATGAGACCATGGACGATCCTTCGTCGCGTGACGCTGCCGCAAGCATTCCGCCACTGCATGCCGGTTCTGACGAGCGATCTCATCATCCTGCTGAAGACGACGTCGCTCGCCTCGACGATCACCATTCTTGAGGTGATGGGAACCGCGCGGATGCTGCAGCGCCAGTCGCTGCTGATCTTCGAACCGCTGATCGCCGCCGGCATCATCTATTTCGCCGTGGTCTTCATCCTGACCCGGATCATGAACGTCGTCGAGCTCCGCATGACGCGCTATCGCGCCGCTCGGAAGTGAGCTTGAAAGCCTCGGGAGGAATTGAAATGGTCGAGACTGCGCTCTCGGTGAAGGACATCCACAAGAGCTTCGGCGATGTCGAGGTGTTGAAGGGTATATCCTTCGAAGCCCGCAAGGGCGATGTGATCTCGCTGATCGGCAGCAGCGGTTCGGGCAAGAGCACCTTGCTCCGTTGCATCAACTATCTCGAGACGCCGGACAGGGGCGAAATCTCGGTGGCGAGTGAAGCCATCCGCACGGCTCCGGCGCGGGGCGGCAAGATGCATGCTGCGGATCCCCGGCAGCTGGAACACATTCGCACCCGGCTCGGCATGGTCTTCCAGAGCTTCAATCTCTGGTCTCACCGGACGATCCTCGAAAACATCATCGAAGGACCGATCCATGTTCTCGGCACGTCACGCAAGGATGCGATCGCCGAGGCTGAGGTCTTGATGGAGAAGGTCGGCATTACGCCGAAGCGCGATCAATATCCGGCACAACTCTCCGGCGGGCAGCAGCAACGCGCGGCAATCGCCCGTGCGCTTGCCATGAGGCCAGAGGTGATGCTTTTCGACGAGCCGACATCCGCACTCGATCCGGAGCTCGTCAATGAGGTGCTTCAGGTGATCAAGAAGCTTGCCGAAGAAGGGCGCACCATGATCATGGTCACCCACGAGATGGCGCTTGCGCGCGACATTTCGAGCGAGGTGATCTTCCTGCACAAGGGACTGGTCGAAGAGCGTGGCGCCCCTGAGAACGTCATGAGGAACCCGCAATCCGAACGGCTTCGCCAATTTCTCCGGATGGGATGAGGACTGAAATGAGCGACATCGATTTCCAGAATTTCCTGCCGGAACTTATCGAGATCCGGCACCGGCTGCACCAGATGCCGGAGATCGGGCTTTCAGAATTTAAGACGTCCGATTTCATTGCCACTCAACTCGAAAAATGGGGCTTCGAGATCACGCGCGGCCTCGGCAAGACCGGCATCGTCGCGAGCCTTCGCGCTGGCAACAGCAATCGCGCCATCGGCTTTCGCGCCGATTTCGACGCCCTGCCGATGCAGGAGGAAACCAACCTTCCCTATGCCAGCCAGCACCCGGGCGCCATGCATGCCTGCGGCCATGACGGCCATACGAGCATGCTTCTCGGTGCGGCGTGGGCGCTGTCGCAGGACAAAAGTTTCTCCGGCACCGTGCATTTCATCTTCCAGCCGGCCGAGGAGAATTTTGGCGGCGGCAAGCTGATGATCGAGGATGGTTTGTTCGAGCGCTTCCCCTGCGATCAGGTTTTCGCGCTGCATAACTGGCCGGGCATCCCAACCGGCACCTTCACGACCCGCGCCGGACCGATCGCAGCCTCGATCGACGTGGTGACGGTGACCGTGAAGGGCAAGGGCGGCCATGGTGCGCAGCCGGAACTGACCGTCGATCCCGTGGTCGTCGGCTCCAGCATCGTCATGGCGCTCCAGACGCTGGTGTCGCGAAACATCTCCCCTCACCAGCCCGCGGTCGTGACCGTCGGCGCCTTCCTATCCGGCTCGGCATCCAACATCATCCCCGACACTGCAGTGCTTGAGATCAGCATGCGGGCGATGAACCCGAAGGTGCGCGAGGAGATCCGCGGGCGCGTGAAACAGATCGCAACATTTCAGTCCAAGAGCTACGGTGCCGATATCTCTTTCGACTGGCATGTCGGCTATCCCGCGACCATCAACAACAGGCAAGCCGTGGAAACGGCAAAATCCATGATCGTGCAGCGCTTCGGCGAGGACGCATTTGTCGATCTTGACCTTCCATTGATGGGAAGCGAGGACTTTTCGTTCCTGCTCGAAAAGGTTCCCGGCGCCTATGTCCTGATCGGCAACGGCGACAGCGCTGGCCTGCACACCACGACCTACGACTTCAACGACGAGATCCTTGAGCGCGGCGCGTTGTATTTCTACTATCTGGCCAAGGATCGACTGGCATAGATCTCCAGACAAAGCGACGCCGATGGACTGGGCGGGCACGGCAAACCGTGCCCTGCCTCAGGAAAGTTACCGCTCTGGTTTTACCCGAGAAATCAGGGAGTGCGTGACAGCTTTGCCAGTAAATCGGCCAGTTGATCAGCCTGAGCAATGTCCAATTTATCACCGAGATGACGCTGGATCGCTGCCGCATAGACGCTCCACATGCGCTTCTGCATGGTTCGGCCATTGTCGGTAATGATGACCCAACGGCCGCGACCGTCTTCTGAGAATACTTCCCGCTGAACAAGCCCGGCCTTTTCCATCCGGTCCAGAAGGCGAGACAGATTGTGCTGTGCCAGCAGCGTACGCTGCTCGATCTCGTAAGGCCGCAATCTACCGTCCTCGGCTCGCGACAGTTCCAGAAGCACGTCATACCACCCAAGCGGCGGAACAGAGGCCGCCTTCAGATCCTGCTCGATCGCCTCGAGGACAATCTGCTGGGCGCGCATGAGCCGCACCCATGCGCGGGTGATGGAGGGGTGGAGTTGCGATGCATCTGAACATTCGGACATAGATGCAATTACATCCATATTGACCGAAAGCTCAAGACTCAATATAGATGCAATAACATCTACACTCAGTGGAGCCTCCGCCCATGTCTCATGATCGCCTGACCGAATATGCCGTCACGCTGCTGCGTGTCAGCCTCGGCGTGATGTATCTCGCCCATTCCATTGTGCTCAAACTTTTCACCTTCGGACTTGCCGGTACGGCGAGCTATTTCGAGTCGATTGGCCTGCCCGGATGGCTGGCATATCTCACCTTCTCGGCCGAGGCCGTCGGGGGCTTAATGCTGGTTCTTGGCATCTATGCCCGTTGGGTCGCCTTAGCGCTGCTCCTGGCGCTGCTCGGCGCGATCATCTGGGCGCATAGCGGCAATGGGTGGGTGTTCAACGCGCCGGGCGGTGGCTGGGAGTATCCGCTCTACCTCGTCGTGCTGTCCGTAGCCCAATTCCTGCTTGGCGACGGCCGCTATGCACTCCGTCCAACTCTTCCCTTACGCTGAACCGACTTCAGGAGAACTCACCATGTCCGAAACAAAGTTGACCCTCGTCAGTCACCATTTATGCCCTTACGTCCAGCGCGCCGCCATCGCCCTTGCCGAAAAGAACATCCCTTTCGAGCGCCGTTATATCGATCTGTCGGCAAAGCCCGATTGGTTCCATGCCATCTCGCCACTCGGCAAGGTGCCGCTGCTGATCGTCAGTGGGGAAGATGGAACCGAAGCGGTGTTATTCGAGAGCGCCGTGATCTGCGAATATCTGGAGGAAACGCAACCCGGCGCTCCGCTCCACCCTGCTGACCCATTGAAGCGGGCGCTGCACCGGGGATGGATCGAGTTCGGCTCCTCCATCCTTTCAGACCTGTGGGGCTTCGAGACCGCCAAGGATGCCACTACCTATGAAGCCAAGCGCCTCGCCCTTATCGACAAGTTCGGCCGCGTTGAGGCCGAATTGGGTGCCGGGCCATTTTTCACCGGCGAATCGTTTAGCCTGGTCGACGCGGTCTTTGCCCCAATCTTCCGCTATTTCGATGTGTTCGACACCATTACACCGACCGGAGTCTTTGATAGGCTGCCGCGCGTCAAACCCTGGCGAGAGGCCTTGGCCGAGCGCGAAAGCGTACGCCAGGCTGTTAGTGACGACTACAGCAATCGCCTCATGGCCTTCCTCAAACACCATGATGCCTGGCTATTGAAATTGGCGGCATGAAATGAGCTCAATTCCAGGCCAGCGGCAATGAAAGCATCGGCGCAGGACAAATCGCTGGCTCGAGCCTTTCCGGCGTACAGGCCTCATTATCTGTCCCCCCATCGCCTCGGAAGCGATCTTGGCCAGCGGCGAAATCACGATCTTGATGTCATTGATCTTCTATTGGTTGGTGTCCGCGGTCTGCAAGGTCGTTGCCGGTCATTGCAACGTCACGCAGAGCGAGGCTTTACCGGCGAGGGCATGGAACTGCCTGCCACTCCCTGTGGTCCTTTATGGATAAGTGTCATCCTGTGTGCCCGGGCACACAAACTTCAAACAAATGTCACGCAACCGTAATTTTGAGCTTCTAGCTCTCCTGTTGAGCCAAGCGGATACGACGAAGGGCGAAAACGACCTCCCTGCGGTCATAAGGGTCCTGCTCAAAGGTATTGGCAGATCAATTTTCATCACCTCCATATTAACGACAGCCAGCGAGCATCGCACATGACACGTCCAACCTCCTCTACTCTGGTCATACGCCCATGGATGGAAACCGACTCCATAAACGAAATGACCGCATTGCTGCATCGCGCGTATGGCGGCTTGGCGAGAATGGGGCTGCGCTTTATGGCGACCCATCAGAGCGATGAGGTTACCGCGAAGCGCATTGCCGAAGGTCAGTGTTTCGTCGGCCTAATAGACGGGAAAATCTGCGGCACGATCCTGTTCAAGAATGCAAGCCAGACCAAGGGCTGTGCCTGGTACGACCAACCGGAGGTATCGAGCATTGCTCAATTCGGCGTCGAGCCCGACCTGCAGGCCAAGGGGCTTGGCCGCCAGCTGATCGCCTTTGCCGAGCGACAGGCGATTGCCAGTGGTGCGCGGGAATTGTCGCTCGATACGGCTGAGCCCGCCACGCATTTGGTCGATTGGTATACCCGGCTTGGCTATCGTTTCATTGGCCATGAACAATGGTCCCACACCAATTATCGCAGCGTCATGCTGAGCAAGGCTCTATCGGCAGGTCTGTAGAGCTGCGCCGCCGAATGTTGGACTTTGTGTGATAATGTTGCCTCTCTTAATTTCGTTACACAAACTTCAATTAGGTGTCACGCGACTGTAATTTTGAACCTCTAAGTCTCTCCGCGAACCAAGGAGAGACCTTTGTCGAAACTTCCCGCAGCCGGTCGACATCAAAACATTGTCAGCCTCGTCAACGGCGGCCATGGCATGTCGATCGCCGCCATGGCCGAGGCATTCGGGGTTTCGACCGAGACGGTGCGCCGCGACCTAGTGGCGCTCGAGCGCAATGGAGCCCTAAGACGTGTTTATGGCGGCGCCATCCCGTCGGATCGCAAGGCGCCGCTCGAAGACCGTGTGCTGATGGAGCGGGCTGGGAAGCAGGCCATGGGCCGCAGGGTTTCCTCGCTCATCGAAGCCGATCAATGGATATTCATGACCGGCGGTTCCTCGGTGCTTGCCGTTGCGGAGGCGATGCGCGACGGCCCGACCGTTTCGGTGATGACGAATATGCCTGCTATCGGCGAAGCGCTGCAGGCGGGCCAGCGCCACCGTGTTCATTTCACCGGTGGCGAATATAATGCCTCAAGCAAGATGCTGATCGGCGACGAAGTTTTCGATGCCATCGAAAACTGCAGCTTCGATCTCTCCATAGTCGGCGTCTACGGATTGGACGAACGCTTCGGCCTCGTCGAAGAAACCCGCCACAACATGCGGCTCAAGCTGCAGATCGTCAGCCAGTCGCGCGACGCCATCTATGTGGCCGATCACACCAAGATCGGTGCACCTGGCCGCTACCAGTCCATCCCCTTCAAGGATATCAGCACCTTCGTCACCGACGAACAGCTCGCCCCCCGTTTTACCGCTCTTCTCACCGAGGCTGGCGCCAGCATCCTTTACCCGGAGAAAGCGGACGACGACGCGCTCCAAGTTTCTACCGCAGCAGAGAACCCGGACCATGAGTGACATTGCCCACGCCATCATTCTCGGCGTCGACGGGCTCCGGCCCGACCAGATCAATGCCGTGACCATGCCGAACCTTCACGCCCTGAAGCAAAGGGGCGTCGCCAGCAGCGATCACCGCACGGTGTTTCCGAGCGAAACGCGCGGCGCGCTGTCGGCACTGGCCAATGGTGCCAAGCCCGAGAGCACGGGCGTTCTGGGCAACGATTTCTACGCCCGCGACGGCGGCAACAGACTTGCCGGCACCGACACCATCCACGATTGGCGCCATGGCGAGGCACAATATGCCGGCGGCATGGTGCACACGGTCAACCTCAGCGAAACCCTCGCCAAAGCCGGCAGGTCCTTTGCCGTCGTCACCTCCAGCGGTCAGGGTTCGTTCACCTCGCTCAATTGGAAAGGTGCCGAACTTGGGCAGACGGGCTTCAACGTCCGCCATCCGCAGCTCGCCTTCCCGCACGATCTCGCCATCGACATCACCGCACGCCACAAAGTCCCAAGCACAGGCTTCGAACGCGGCGCCGAGGCTAAGGCAGTCGACATCTTCGTCAATTCCGTCTGGCCGGCCAAGAAGCCGAGCGCCTCGATCATCTGGCTGACCGAAGTCGACAGCGCTTCCCATCTCCACGGGCTCGGCACCGAAGGGCAGATTGAAAGCCTGATCCAGTGCGATGCGGCCATCGGCGCCCTGCTCGACTGGCGCGAGCATCAGCCCGAGCGCGATGCGATCGCTGTTTTCATCACCTCAGACCACGGCCACACGACCTCGACCCGCTTCATCAATGTCGACGATGCCTTCAAGGCCGCAGGCATCCGCGCCGCCACCCGTTTCGACGATGAAGTCGACATCATCTTCCGCCGCGGTCGCGCGCCTGGCCTGTGGCTGCGCCAGTACGATAAGGGACTCCTGCAGGCCGCCTTTGATGCCATCGTGGCGCAGGATTGGTATGGCGCGACCTTTACCCGCGCCATCGAGCCTGGTTCGCCCTATGGCACGATCGACGGTACTTTGGCGCTAGAATTGACCGGCGCCGGTCATCTGCGGGCACCCGATCTCTATATCAACCTCGTCGGCGACCATACGCCCAATGAATTCGGCGTGCCGGGCACATCAACCTGCGATGTCGGCAATTACAAGATCGATGTCGGCGGCGGCACGCATGGCGGCCTGCATCTCGCCGAATTGACGGCCGTGCTGATTGCCGACGGCGCCGGCCTCAAGGCGGGAGGACAGGTCATCACCACCCGCACCGGTATCACGGATTTAGCGCCGACGTGCCTGCACATGCTGGGCATTGCCGCGCCGGACACCATGACCGGCCGTGTCATGCACGAATTGCTGGAGAACGGTGAAGCCATCGGCGCTCCGGTCTCCGAAGAGTTTACGGCTACGGCTCAGGGCAAGACCTCGCACCTGCGCTTCGGAAGTGTGGGGACCCAAAGCTATGTCGATGAGGCCTGGGCCTCGCCGGCGGCCACGGTCCCATCGGTCAGCCACGAGGCAATCGTGGTCAAGGCGCCAGCCGAGTAACGAGCGCCACATCTAGAACTTTTCCCGCTGCGAGGGCGAACTCGCGGCGCCCATTAATCACGCAGTCTGCCGAACCCTCTTCGGCAGATCACGGTCGAGCCATGCCGCGAACAGGCGGCCTCACGGGAGACGTATATGCAACCGACCCTCAAGACCTTCACCAAAGCTGCTCTGATGAGCGGCTTGTTCCTTGGCTTCGCCTCCGTTGCGATGGCTAAGGACGTCACCATCAACGTTGCGGTCCAGTCCATGGGCAATGCCGGCTCGATCGAAACCGTCGAGTACAGCAGCACAGCGGCGCGCAAATTCCAGAACTCGGTCTTCGAACAGCTTATCGCGCTTGATCTGCAGGACCCCAACCTTGCCTCCAAGCCAGGGCTCGCGACCGAATGGAAGTGGATCGACGATAAGACGCTCGAGTTCAAGCTGCGTCCGAACGTCAAGTTCCACAACGGCGACACCATGACCGCGGAAGACGTCGTCTTCTCATTCTCGGACGAACGCTTCGGCCTGCTGCCCTCGCAGACGGCCGCCCGCGAAAAGGGCGAAACCACTTTCACCCGTGCCGACGGCAGCAAGGGCATCGTGCCGCCGGCGACCGTCGCAGCCAGCCGCGCCTCCGAATGGCCGCTGCTCGACCATGTCGAAGCCGTCAATGACCTCACCGTCCGCTTCGTCATGAAGAAGGCCACGCTTGATACCGAAGCCCGCCTCGCCCGCGTCAACTATGCCGCCATCATCTCCAAGCGCGGTTTCATGAAAACCGCCAGCTGGAACGCCTGGGCGGCCAAGCCGATCGCCACCGGCCCCTACAAGGTCGAAAACATCGAGCCCGGCTCGGCCATCCACATGGTCGCCAATCCCGATTACTGGGGCGGCAAGCCTCCGATCGACAAGCTTAACATCCTCGTCGTGCCGGAAGCTGCCAGCCGCGTGAACGGCCTGATGTCGGGTGAGTATGATATCATCTCCGATGTCGGTCCCGATCAGGTCCCGATGATCGAAGGCTCGTCCGACTTCCGTGTCGTCGGCGGCCCCGTCGCCAACGTGCGTTTCATCGCTCTCGACGAGAACAACGGCCCTCTCAAGAACGTGAAGGTGCGCCAGGCCTTGAGCCATGCCATCGACCGGCAGACCATCGTCAAGACGCTCTGGGGCGGCCGCACCGCGATGTCGCAAGGCTTCCAGCATCCACTGTTCGGAGATCTCTTCGCCACCGATCACCAGACCTCGGAGTACAATCCGCAGCTGGCCAAGCAGCTTCTGGCCGAATCCGGCTACAAGGGCGAACCGATCACCTACCGCGCGCACAACAACTATTATCCCAACGAATTGACCATTGCGCAGTACAATCTCGAAAATCTGCGTGCCATCGGCTTCAACATCGAATTTTCGGTCATCGATAATCCCAATGATCCGAGCCCCCACCGCATGATGCAGGACCTTTCGAACACCGCCTATTTCGCCTTCCCGGCAGCGCTTCTGGCCAACAACTGCCCGAACGGCACCTACAACACCAAGACCAATCCAAAGTCCGGGATGTGGCAGAACGACGAGTTCGACCGGCTGTGCGACGTACTGAACAAGTCGACCGATCGAGCCGAGGTCAAAAAGGCCTTCACGCGCGCCCTCGACATCATCGAGAACGAAGATCCAGGCATGATCGTCCTGCACCAGAACGCCATTCTTTACGGCAAGCGATCGAACATCGAATGGGCGCCGTCGGCGATGTTTGCCATGGACTTCACGCCGGGCCATTTCGCCATCAAGAACTAAAGACACCGCGCGGGCGGGCGCTTCAACGCTCGTCCGCCGCCTTCCTCGACCTTGCAGGACGAACTTCGTGACCACCTTCTTTATGCGGCAACCTCTGCCGATCGACATGAGCGGCGGCAATTGGAGCCATTTTCGCGACGTGCTGCCGGCCGGCACCGAAGGCGTGCGCATCTATGCCGTAGGTGATATCCACGGCCATCTCGATCATCTGCTGGCCATGCAGGCAGCTATCGCCGCCGATCGAGCACAGCACCCTGTCGAGCGCGTGGTGATTGTCTATCTCGGCGACCTGATCGATCGCGGCCTGCATTCCCGGTCGGTCATCGAGCAGATCGCCGCCCAGCAGAATGCCGCCAACGAGACGATGGAAATCGTCTGCCTTACCGGCAATCACGATGCCTGGCTCAACGAGTTCCTGACCGACGCCGCCGTTCTACCACTCTGGGGCCGCAAGGGCGGGCTTGAGACCTTGGCATCCTACGGTTTCTCCCCCGAGGAGGTCATGCGCGCAATGGCCGATCCGGTAGCAGCCGAGGTCATGCGGCTCGCTCTCGTCGCACGCATGCCGCAGCGTCACAAGGAGTTCATCGCCACCCTGCTACTATCCTACCAACGGGGCGGCTACTTCTTCGCTCATGCGGGCGTGAATCCCGATCGATCCCTCGGGGAGCAGCGCAAGGAAGACCTGACATGGATTCGCGACCGGTTTCTGACCTCAAGAACGGACTTTGGAAAGGTCGTGGTGCATGGCCATACCTCAGGCCCTCGCGTCGAGAGCCTGCCCAACCGCATCAATGTCGACACGGGCATCTATGCCACCGGGGTCCTGAGCTGCGTGGTGCTTGAGAGTACCGGGCGACACCTCATTACCGTCGATCGCGGCACCTTGCGCGCCCTGCGCGAACAGCAGATGGAAACGCAACATGGCTGAAGCTGCCCCGCTCGTCCAGATTTCCAACCTTTGCGTCGATTTCAGCAGTCGCCACCACACGGCGCGTGCCCTGCACGGCGTCAACCTATCCATCCACCGCGGCGAGACGCTTGGCATCGTCGGCGAAAGCGGTTGCGGCAAGTCGATCACCTGGATGGCAAGCCTTGGCTTGCTCGGTGCCAATGCCCGCGTTGACGGCTCGATCAAATTCGACGGCCGCGAGATCCTTGGTTTGCCCGAGCCAAAGCTCAACGCCATTCGCGGCGGTCGTGTGGCGATGATCTTCCAGGACCCGACCAGCTCACTGAACCCGCTCCACCAGATCGGTTGGCAATTGACCGAGGCCCTCGCGCTACACCGGAATCTGCGCGGAGCGGAAGCCCGCAAAGAAGCAGAACGTCTGCTTGATCGCGTCGGGATCGCCAATGCCCGCCGCCGCTTGGGCGAATATCCGCATGAGTTCTCCGGCGGCATGAACCAGCGCGTGATGATCGCCATGGCCTTGGCCGGCGATCCCGAACTACTCGTCGCCGACGAACCGACGACAGCGCTGGATGCCACCATTCAAGCGCAGATCCTCGATCTCCTCGATGACCTGCGTCGCGAACGCAATATGGCGCTCGTCCTGATCTCGCATGATCTCGGCATGGTATCGGAAATGACCGAGCGCGTCGTCGTCATGTATTGCGGTCGCGTGGTCGAGGACACGCCGACGAGTGCGCTGTTCTCCAGGCCTGCTCATCCCTATACGCGCGGGCTGATTGCCGCGCTGCCGGATCTCGATGGCCCTCGCCGCCGGCTTGTCGCCATCCCCGGCACGGTGCCGCCACCCGATAGACTGCCGCCCGGCTGCCCTTTCACACCGCGCTGCCCCGCGGCCATGACAACATGCGCGCAGGCCGTGCCGACACTGCGCATGGTGGGTGGCCAGGTTGCGCACCGCGCCGCCTGCATGCTCATATCGCCGTCAGTAGCGGCGAGCGATGTCCTGGCGGGAGCCATGCAATGAAAGGCGCGCTGGAAGTCCGAAACTTGAGCCGGGTCTTCAAGGTGCGCGAACGCGGCCTGCTGTTCTCCGCCACCAAGCTCCTCAAAGCCGTCGACGGAATTTCCTTCAACGTTGCGCCCGGTGAAATGCTCGGCATCGTTGGCGAGAGCGGCAGCGGCAAATCGACGACGGCCAGGCTGCTGCTCGGCCATATACCCGCCAGCGGCGGCGAAATCCGCTTCGGCGGCGAAAAGGTCAGTGCCAAGCCGGATGCCGATTGGCGCCGCATGCGCCGGCGCATGCAGATGATCTACCAGGATCCTCTCGGAGCGCTCGACCCGCGCATTCCCGTGGGGCTACAGATCGAAGAGCCACTGATCGTCCATCGACCGGAGCTCTCCGCCGCCGAACGTCGCGCTCATGTAGCCGATGTCATGGGGCAGATCGGCCTGCTCGCCCACCACGGCACCCGCTATCCGCATGAAATGTCGGGCGGCCAGCGCCAGCGCGTCATCATCGCCCGGGCGCTCATCATCGATCCGGAGCTGCTGGTCTGCGACGAGCCGGTATCCGCGCTCGACGTTTCCGTGCAGGCGCAGGTTCTCAATGTGCTCGACGACATCCGCACCCGCGCCAACTTCACCGGCGTCTTCGTCAGCCATGACCTCAAGGTTGTGCGTCAGGTCGCCGAGCGCGTTGCCGTCATGTATCTGGGCCGGATCGTCGAAATGGGCGATGTCGGTGAAGTCTTCGCCAACCCGGCCCATCCCTATACCCGTGCCCTGGTTTCCGCCGTGCCGATGCCGGGACGCAGCAGACGCAATCGCATCGTCTTGAAGGGCGATCCGCCGAGCGCCATCGACATGCCCGCCGGCTGTCCCTTCCACACCCGCTGCCCAGAGGTACGCAAAGCCTGCCGCTCGATCCGCCCCGAGCTCGTCGAAAAGGGCCGTCGCGCGGTGGCTTGCCACCTCGTCAACAATCCCTCGCTATCCGGCATGGAGGTGGCCTGAGCATGGTCCAGTTCGTCTGCTCGCGACTTTTGCGAGCGCTGATGACGCTGTTCATCATCGTCACCTTTGCCTTTTTCGTGATGCGCCTGTCGGGCGATCCGCTGAGCCGGTTTTTCGACGTTGCCAATACGCCGCCGGAAGTCATCGAGGCCTTCCGCCGCCAATGGGGTCTCGACCAGCCGATCTGGGTACAGTTCTATAAGTATCTGGTCGCGGTGCTGCACGGCGATCTCGGCAATTCCATGCGCGAGAACCGGCCCGCCCTCGCCGTCGTGCTCGACCGGCTTCCGGCGACGCTCGCCATCATGGCACCCACGCTACTGCTCAAAACGGCGCTCGGCCTCTTGGCGGGCATTACCGCCGCCCTGCATCGCAATTCCGTGTTCGACCGGCTGATCATGTCGATCTCCGTGCTGGGCTTTACAGTGCCCACCTTCGTACTCGCCCTGGTGCTGGCGCTGATCTTTGCGGTGCAGTTGCGCTGGCTGCCGTCAGGCGGTTACTCGAGCCCGCTCCACATGGTACTGCCCATCGTGACCCTCTCAATCGCCGGCGCTGCGGTCATCGCGCGCTACGCCCGTTCAGCAATGGTCGAAGTGCTCGGTCAACCTTTCGTTCGGACCGCCCGCGCCAAGGGTGTGCCGTGGACCAAAATCGTCATTCGCCACGTACTGCCCAATGCCGCCGTGCCTATCGTCACCATCTTCGGCTTCATGCTCGGCTCAATGGTTGGCGGCGCCGTCGTCGTCGAAAGCGTCTTCTCGTGGCCCGGAATCGGGCGTCTGTTGATCTCGTCGGTCACGTCCCGCGATCTGGCGGTGGTGCAGGTCATCCTGCTGCTCATCGGCGCGATGATGGTCATGTCCAACCTTTTGGTCGATCTTCTCTACGGCGTCATCGACCCGCGCATGCGCGCGCCACGCCAGGCCAAATCATAGGAGAATTTCCGATGGCAGCCGAAGTTGAAAACGCGCCGGCCTTCGGCGGCGTCATCCAGAGGAAAAGCAACCTCCGGGCCTTCTTCTCCGCTTGGCCGCCGCTGGTGCTGATCTCCCTCGCCTGGCTCGGGCTGATGATTCTTGTCGCGCTCTTTGCCCATTGGCTGGCGCCCTATGATTTCATGGCCACCAATGTCCTGGCGCGCCTCTGCCCGCCCGCCCTGTTCGGCGGCACGTTCGAGCACATGCTCGGCACCGATCAGCTCGGACGCGACGTCTTTTCCCGCGTCATCGCTTCGATCCGCATATCAATCACCATCGCACTCGCCGCCACCATCATCACCACCATCATCGGGGTGACCCTGGGGTTCCTTGCCGCCTATTTTCGCGGCTGGGTCGACCAGCTGATCCTGATGATGGTCGACGCCCAGCTGGCCATGCCTTTCATGATCATCGCCATAGCCGTGCTGGCATTCCTCGGCAATTCTCTCGTCATCTTCGTGTTGCTGCTTGGCCTTAACGGCTGGGATATCATCACCCGCATGGCGCGGGGGCTTGCGATTTCCGCGAATGCCCAGGGCTATGCGGTTGCCGCCCGCGATATCGGCGCTTCGCCGGCCCGCGTTTACCTGAGACATATCCTGCCCAATATTTCCACCACGATCGTCGTCGCCATGACGCTCAACATCCCTGGCGTCATCCTGCTCGAATCCAGCCTATCGTTCCTCGGCATCGGCTTGCAGCCGCCGCAGACCAGTCTCGGCAACATGGTTGGCTATGGCCGCGACTATATCCAGTCCGCACCATGGATCATGCTGACACCCGCCGCGATCATCGTTGTCACGACACTTTCGATATCGATCGTCGGGGACTGGCTGCGCGACAGGCTGGACCCCACCCTGCGCTGAAGGAGGTTATCTTAAGCCTGGGGCTTTGCCGGCGCCGCTGTACCCCAGCCCCTTGCGGCATCGCGGTGCTCGTTCAAAGCGACGATCCGAAGACTTTCGTCCATAACACAACTCGGCAACTGTCATGCCCGGCAGGCTGCGGATTAGTCCTGCGTTAACCAAGGCCATGCGATGCTCGCGCAAACTTTTCAAAGGGCAACGCTCCATGGTTTCTGCTGTCTCTTCATCTGCCGCGGCAACGGCAGTTGCCAACGCATCATCGTCTGCCGCCACCGAGGCTCAGCTTCAAGCCGCAATCAAGGAGAAGACGAAAGAGCTGGATAAGGCAACGGACGAAAAGACAAAGGCCTCCCTGCAAAAGCAGATAGGCAAGCTTCAAGCACAGCTTCAAAAGCTCCAGGACGCCGATAGGGCGAACTCGGCCGCAAACACTGAAAATAAGGGTGGCAAATCGGGCTCGGCGCTTTCCGGCGAAAGCGATCGTATCGGAACCAAGAATTTCGACGCGTCCACCGACTTCGGCAAGCGGGAAGCATACGTCTGACCCGACGGCAGAAGCCGTCCGGCGAGATCCAAGTATCTTGCAGGGTGTTGCTAGGCTCATAGCGAAAACATGAGCGATTGCCGCACGCGCCGTATTATCCGATGGGTGACAGCAAGCTCCTATTTGACGAAAGCGACGATCCAGCCTTCGGCTGAACCGTCGCTTCCGGAAATGATCGAATGAACGCCGATCGCTCTTAACCCAATTGCTCGTGAGGGCTGCACAGGTCCTTTTGCGGATTCGACATCGAACCTTTCCATCCGCCGGGACCTGTGCGCTTCCTCATCGACCTCTCGCTACCGAATTGGAGGACAGGCGTACGATTTTCTTCGGTTCGCTGAACGAGGCGAATGCATCCTCATTGGTCGACGTGGCCGCGGATTGAGCTGCCCCGGCGTAGCTCGACTGCCCCGGCAGCTTGAAGCGCGTAATCATCTGCCGCAGCCGTTCGGCCTCTTGGGCCAGCGTCATGCTTGAGGCTGTTGCCTCCTCCACCATTGCCGCGTTCTGTTGCGTCACCTGATCCATCTGGTTGACGGCGGAATTGACCTCGGACAATCCGGTGGACTGCTCGTTCGCGGAGACCGCTATGGCCTGCATATGCTCGTTGACGGAGGTGATATTGTCCTGGATCGTCTTGAGCGCATCGCCCGTCTCATGGACGAGCTTCACGCCATGCTTCACCTCTTCCGAGGAATTTCGGATCAGCTCCTTAATTTCCTTGGCAGCTTTGGCCGAGCGCTGGGCGAGTTCACGCACTTCCTGAGCGACGACGGCAAATCCCTTACCCGCTTCGCCGGCGCGCGCAGCCTCCACGCCGGCATTGAGCGCCAGGAGATTCGTCTGGAAGGCGATCTCGTCGATCACGCCGATGATGTTGGCGATGCTATTGGAGGACTCCTCGATACGTGCCATTGCGCCGACGGCATCGGCAACGATCTGTCCGGAGCGGCATGCGCTGTCATTTGCCGTTGCGGCGGCCTGACGCGCCTCATTGGCCCGCTTTGAGGCGTTGCCGACATTGACCGTGATTTCATCGAGGGCGGCAGCCGTTTCCTCCAGCGCCGCAGCCTGCTGCTCCGTGCGCCGCGACAGATTGCTGGCGCCATCGCTGATTTCGCGTGCGCCATCATCGATCAAGCCGGTCGACCGGGAAACAGAGGCGAGCGTCTCGCCTAGTTGCTGCATGGCCGAGTTCATATTCTCCCGCAAAGCCTCGAAATCCTTTGCGAACTGCCGATCGAGCGAGAAGCTCAGATCGCCGAGCGCGAGTTTCGACAATGCATCGCCGACCGTGCGCACAGCGAATACGCGTTCGCTGACGTCGGTTGCGAATTTGACGACTTTTACAACTTTTCCAGCGTCATTCGTGATCGGATTGTAGGACGCATTCAGATAGATGGCTCTTCCGCCTTTGCCGTAGCGTATAATATCCCCAATATGAGGATTGTTGGCGCGGAGATCTGTCCAGAGCTGCTCAAACTGACGATCTCCCGCCTCGCCTTCCTCCAGAAATATGCGGTGATTTTGCCCCTTGATTTCGGCGAGCGTATAGCCGACCGCCGCCAGGAAATTGTCGTTGGCGCTGACGATCTCGCCGGCTGGCGTGAACTCTATGACAGCCTGCACACGATTGATCGCCAACAGCTGATTGCGATAATCGGTATTCTGGATTCTCGCTCTCGCATCGGCCCATTCAACGACGAAGCCCATGATCCTCTCTGCTCGCATAAGCGGCGTCACGATCAAATCGAACATGCGCTGGCCAACGGATATCGTCGCCCTGTGTTGTTTCTTCAAAGCCGCGAGCATTGAACGCTGATGCGCCGGATTCTTATGAAAGATATCGATGTTGGAGCCGACGAGGGTCGCCATGCTGAACCGCGGCAGTTCTTTCTTGAGGTCGTTTTCGGCCTCCTGCAGCAATTCCCGAGTTGCCGGATTGATATAGACAATATTGAGTTTGGCGTCAGCGATCATGATATTGGCACTCATCGCATCCAACGCACCGGTTTTCATCGTTCCAGCGGCACCATGGATTCCTAACATCGTCGTGATATCCCTTCCGGCTCTTTCAACTAGAAATTCACTCGACGAAGGATTTAGTTCCTTCGAATTTGCAAAATTAGTATGTTCAATTTTAATAAATCATAATACTTAACGAAATCTTTAGGGCGTGGATTCGCCCCTTCATTACTTCAATGAGAGGCTTTAATACGCAGATGCGATAGACTATCTCTCACATATGATAGTTCATATATAGGATTTACATTATCTATATACTTCCTATAGACTTTCTATCTTTTTGGACGGGAAGGCGAAAAATGGCGATAAGATCCATTGTTGTGCCTGCCGATGGCTTCAGCGGCCGATGGCGAGCTACAATCCATGCGTTTAGCCTTGAACCAATCGACGCGATGAGGCTAAGGCTGTTTCACCTATAGATGCGGATAGACCATTATCGGCGAACCTCGCGCAAAAGACATCCTCTGCAAATAAGGACTTGCAAAAATACATCACTTTGATTAATCGTTTAATCAGAGGAGATCGAGACCATTCCCAAATGAGCGAAACACGCCCTTCTTCGATTCGCGAGATTGCAGACAGGCTGGGTGTCTCTACGGCAACCGTTTCCAATGCCCTGCGTGGCAAGGGACGAGTTTCGCCGGCCCTGGCCTTGCAGATTCGGGCAGAGGCGGAGACGCTGGGCTATGTCCCGGATCACGCGGCGCGCGCGCTGCGCACGGGGAAAAGCAATACAATCGGCTTGCTGGTTCCGAATATCGGGCAGCCTCTGTTTCCCGCCTTTGCCCAGGCCATCGAACGCGCCGCCAAGCAGCGAGGCCTTGCCGTCTTGATCGGCGACAGCGAGGGTGATCCCGCGCAGCAGGATTTCGAAATAAGAAACATGATCGCTCGCGGCGTCGATGCTCTGATCATCATACCGACCCGGGGCACGACAGTTATGCCGCAGAGCTTTTCAGTCCCGGTTGCCATCATCGACAGCGCCGCCACCGCCGGCAATATTGCTGCAAGCGATCACCGCGAAGGTGGTCGCAAGATAGCTCGGCACCTGATTGAGCTCGGTCACGACAGACTTCTTGTCCTTGCCGGGCCGGAAAATTCGCTGGTGGCGCGCGAGCGCGTCGAAGGAATGTGCGAGATCTTCGTTTCGGCTGGGATCCAGCCGACGCTGAAATATAGCGACGCAACCCTCGAAGCAGGCGGTGTTCTCGGCCGCGAGCTCGATCTCAGTCGCTTTACCGCCTGCGCTGCCGCGTATGACGCGCTCGCCATAGGCTTTGCTCTCGCTGTCCGGGACAGAGGCTACAGCATCCCGCAAGATATATCGCTCACGGGTTTTGATGACCTGATGTGGGCGCAGATAGTCTCGCCGCCCCTCACCACGGTCCGCCAGGATCTCGAGGCGGTGGCCACCCATGCGCTTTCCTTCGTCACCGGCGAAGCTGATGCCAGCAGAATTTTCCCAACCGATCTTGTCGTGAGGCAATCCACCGCACGCCCGTCGGCCTTCTCCCAGGGAGATAAAAATGCCGAATGAACCTCATGACCTCAATTCGTCTGCCCTGCGAGATCACGCCGTACGGGCGGCACGCGGCCTTGAACCGTTCGATGTGCTGATCGTCGGCGGGACACTTGTCGACGTCGCAACCTCGGAGATGCGGCCGGCCGATATCGGCCTTGTCGGCCCCTTGATTGCAAGCGTTCATGCTGCAGCAAGCAGGACGGACGCCAAGCAGACCACCGATGCCTCAGGATGCTTCATCACGCCCGGATTTATCGACACGCACATGCATGTCGAAAGCTCGATGGTAACGCCAAGGCGATATGCGGAGACCGTCGTCCCCCAGGGAACGACGACCGTGTGCTGGGATCCCCATGAAGTTGGTAATGTCGCCGGCCTCGACGGCATTCGATGGGCGCTGGAAGAAACGAAACAACTTTCGCTGCGCTTTTTGACCTTGGCGCCATCCTGCGTCCCTTCGGCACCAGGCCTGGAGCTCGCCGGTGCGGAATTCCGGGCCGGCGAAATGGCAACCATGCTGAGCTGGCCGGAGATTTCGGGCGTTGCCGAAGTGATGAACATGCGCGGCGTGCTTGAGCGAAGCGAGCCGATGCGCGGCGTCGTGGAAGCCGGGCTTGCCAGCGGCAAGCGCGTCTGCGGCCATGCCCGCGGCCTCGAAGACGCAGATTTGCAGGCCTTTGTCTCGGCTGGCATTCAATCGGATCATGAGATTACGTCGGGCGAAGATCTGCTGGCGAAATTGCGAGCCGGCCTTACCGTCGAGTTGCGCGGTTCCCATGACTATGTCCTTCCCGGCGTGATCGAGGCGCTGAAGAAGCTGCCGCATTTGCCGCAGACGCTGACGATCTGCACCGACGATGTCTTCCCCGATGATCTTTTGAGCGACGGAGCAATGTCATCCGTTCTCAGGCGTCTCATTGCCCACGGCATGAAGCCGATCGACGCCATTCGCGCCGCCACGCTCAATGCCGCAATGTGGTTCAATCGGTACGATCTCGGACTGATCGCTCCTGGCCGGCGCGCTGATATCGTTATCCTGTCCGATCTCGAAAAGATCGTGGTTGACCGCGTCTATGCATCGGGTCGCGAGGCCGCAAGAAATGGCGAACTTACCGCAGCCGATGATAGCATCTCCACAGACGCCTACCGCGACACCGTAAAGCTTCAAAAGCTTTCTGCCGCCGATTTTGACATCAGGCTTCCAGGCACGACCGAGGCACGCGTCCACACGGTCGTCAGCCCGCGTTTCACCAAATGGGGAGAGGCGGTTGTCAAAGTAAGCGACGACAAGCTCGTGCTGCCTGACAACATGCTCTTGATGGCCGTCATCCATCGCCATGGAAGAAAAGACCCCACGCCCGTCATCGGCATTCTGGAAGATTGGGGCCATTGGCGCGGCGCCCTGGCAACGACGATATCGCATGACAGTCACAACCTTACCGTCTTCGGTCGCGATCCCGCAGATATGGCTGCGGCTGCCAATGCCGTCATCGATGCCGGCGGCGGCATGGCAACGGCGGCAGGCGGCAAGGTTACGGCCGTGCTCGCCCTGCCCGTCTGCGGACTGTTGTCGGACGCTCCTGCAAAGCAAGTTGCCGACGACTTCGCCAAGCTGCGCACGGCAGCCGATGCGATCGCCGATTGGATGCCGCCAATTCGCACCTTCAAGGCAGTCGTCGGGGCCAGCCTTGCATGCAACCCCGGCCCGCACGTCACCGATCTTGGACTGACTGACGGGACGACCCAGGAAATCAGACCGCTTATGGCTGCAAGCCGAAACTGAGGTCACCCGCCGCACGGCAGCGTTGGCCGACTTGGGAGATATGCGCAATGGCCTCAAATATGAATGTCGGGCAGCCGGGCGATGCAGCCCGATCCAGCAGAGTAAGGAGATAGAGTGTTCTCCAATCGGTATGACCGTCGCCACCCCTATGCCGTGATATGTGTGGTGCCGATCTATTCCAACGACAGATTTCGACGGGAGGCGTATTCCGGCGAAGATCGCAGGAAACCGATCGCACTTCTTGGAGGCAGGCGGCAATGAGCAAGGCGGACAACATCATATCCTTCACCGGAATGCCCCCGACGGTGAGCGATATCGCCGCGATCGCGCGGCAGAACGCCTTGATTGAGATTTCACCTGATGTCGAGCGGAAGATCGCCGCCGCACGTGCCGTCGTGGAACGCTATCTGGCAGACGATAGGCCAGTTTATGGTTTGACGACAGGACTGGGCGCAGGCGTCGATACCAGGCTCGATACGGATGATCTTGTCGCTTTCCAGATGCGTGTGCCGCAAGCCCGTGCAGTCGGCGTCGGAGCATCGTTGCCGCGGGATGTCGTGCGGGCGATGATGGCGGCGCGCATCACCGGCATGGCAGCTGGCGGCTCTGGCGTCTCGTTGCCGGTGTTCTCCGGCCTGGTGGCGGCGCTGAATGCCGGCTTCCATCCCGTTGTGCCCTCGCTGGGCTCCATCGGCGCCGCCGATCTCGCGCCGCTTGCACATATGGGTCGGGCCTTGTTAGGGGATGGTGAGGCCGAAGTCGGCGGTGTCGTCATGGCGGCCGGCGAAGCTCTTGAAACGGCTGGACTGAAACCATTGCCTTTCGGGCCGAAGGACGGTCACGCTCTTGTCGTCGCCAACAGCCTCTCCGTCGGGAAAGCCTGCCTCTGCCTCGAAGATGTGGAGCGGCTGTCCGACTGGTCGCTTTCGGCCATCGCACTGAATTTCGAAGCCTTCCGCGCCAACGTATCCGCTTTCGACGACCGGGCATTGGCGGCAAGGCCGGCATTCGGTCAACGTGAGGCGGCAGCGAGGCTCCGCGACCTGCTTTCCGGAGGCTCGCTGCTCACCGAAGGCGCGGCCCGGCGACTGCAGGATCCTTTGAGCTATCGCTGTGCTCCGCAGGTCTGGGGTGCGCTTCTCCATGCGATCGCCGAGGCTCGCGAGGCGACGGAGATTGAAATCGCCAGCTCCGGTGACAACCCCGTCGTATTGGCGGACGAAGGCCTCATCCTTTCGCATGGCAATTTCGACATGACGGCTTTCGTGCTCGCCTGGGAGCGCCTCGGCCAGGCGCTGGCGCATTGCGCAGCCGCGACGGCCTACCGCACGATGAAGATCATGTCGGCTGCGATGTCGGAACTGCCACGGTTCCTCACACCGCTCGGCCAGAGCCGCACAGGTTTCGCGACCGTGCAAAAAACCGTCTCGGCGCTCGAAACCGAGATACGCCATTTTGCTGCGCCGATTTCGCTGACGCCCATTCCGGTCGCCGATGGCATCGAGGACCAGGCATCGATGGCGCCAAGCGTTCTGGCAAAGACCGAGGCGATCATCGAACGGCTGCGCTATCTCGTTGCCATCGAGCTCATCGCTTCGGCCCAGGCCGTTGAGCTTCGCGGCGTGCAGGGTGAGCTTGGCGCGGGCACAGAGCAGGCCTATCGGCAGGCTCGCGCCCTTGTGCCGCCGCTCGACGAGGACCGGGCTCAGGGACCGGATTTTCAGAGGCTTTCGGAATTCATAGGAAACACACCTTGGGAAGAAGGGGCTGCTCCCCATCCATGACGAAATCAGGGGCAGCGGCACCAAGAGCGTAGCCTCACCTGATTGAAGCTTTCCGGCAGGCCGTCCGCGGCCTCCTTCCTCGATAAGCCGGCATGACCGGCAACTGACCTGGAGAATGGCAATGCAGGAAATCTGGATCGACTATCTGAACGCCATCGATGCGAAGGCACTTGCGCTTTCCAACGATGAGATTCTTGACGCTGTCACCAAGGCGCTCGACGCGCAGGGACGCGGCGAGACCGTGATCGAACCTCGTGTCCATCTCGTCCCGGAAAGCTCAGACAAAGGTCATTTCAATGTGTTGCGCGGTTATGTGAAACCACTTGATTATGCCGGCGTCAAAGTCGTCGGCGATTTCGTCGACAATTACAAGCAGGGCCTGCCCTCTGAAATGGCCGTGCTCAACCTGTTCGATCCACACACCGGCGTGCCGAAGGCGATTATCGATGCGACTGCCATCACCGACATGCGCACCGGTGCCGTCACGGCGATCGGCGCCCGGCATCTTGCCCGCAAGGACAGCAAGATCCTCGGCCATATCGGCGCGCGCGGCACGTCCTATTGGAACGTGCGCCTGCTCGATCACCTCTTCGATTTCGACGAGATCCGCGTGCATTCGCGCCGTCCGGAAAGCCGAGATGCGTTCGCCGCGCGGTTGGAGAAGGATCTGGGCAAGAAGATCATCGTGACGGACAATTGGGAAGATTGCCTCAAGGGTGCCGACATCATGATCGAGGCCAGCCGCCTGCCGGAGCCGACGCCACTCTTCAAGACCGCCTGGGTCAAGAAAGGTGCTTTCGTCGTCCCCTACGGCACGATGAGCGCGCTCGAATTCGACCTGACCGACATCATGGACAAGGTGGTGGTCGACGATTGGGGTCAGTGCGGGCCTGGCCGTCCGTTCGGCGCGCTGCGCCGCCACGTCGACGAAGGCAAGGTCACCGCCGAGACGCTGCATGCTGAAATCGGCCAGATCGTCTGTGGCGCTAAACCAGGCCGCGAAAACGACGATGAGACCATCCTTTTCTGGCATCGCGGGCTCAGCACCACCGACGTCGCACTCGGCGCGGCGATGGTCGACAAGGCCAGGCGCATGAATATCGGCCAGCGCCTCCGTTTCGCGTGACCGCCATGACGACGCGCCTCTCCCCAGCCATTGCCTGTTCGCGCATGTACAATCTCAGCCCGAAAATTTCGGGACAATGGGATCGCCTTTTCCATTGGCTGTTGAGCCAATCCGGTATCGACATTGAGGTCATTCCGCATGCAGCCCCCGCTCCCCTCTCCGAGCTCTGGTCGCGGCCGGACATGGGTGCCGTCTTCATGTGCGGCTTTCCGTTTTCGAGGGTTGCAGCAGCCGAACGACCAGTGCCGCTAGCTGCACCCGTTTCGCTGGCGGGTTGGGCCAAGGGGCAGCCGGTCTATGCAAGCCACATCGTCGCCGCGCGTGACAAACTGTTCGCAGAGGCCGATTTTGCGACCTTGCGCTGGGGCTGGACCGTGCGGGACTCGCAGTCCGGCTACAATGCCCCGCGGGAATTCTTCGCCGAGATCGCAAACGGACGTTCGGTGCGCGAAACCATCGGCCCGCTGCTCAATCCGCGCGGCGTGGTCGAGGCAATCCGCACCGGTGCGATCGATGTCGGTGCGATCGACGCCTACGCCTATCAGCTACTGGAACTGCACGAGCCGGACATGATTGCCCCATTGCGCATCGTCGCAACGACGAGGCCGGCGCCATTTCCACTTCTGGTCGCCGCCAGGCAACAGCCTTCCGAGAGGATCAATGCACTTCAAGCTGCCCTTCTTGAGGCGCACCAAAGCCCGGAAGGGCGCGATATTCTAAGCTCGCTCGGCCTCGCCGGCTTCGCCAAACCGGATATCGCAGCTTATGATCGGCTCCCGGCAAGAGCTCAAGCCATCGATGACGCTCTGGGAGGGCCGTGGTGACACTCTGGCATGCCTGCCACCATCGCGGCAGGCATGCTCGCAACTGCCATGCTTCCCGCCTTGCATCCAATTGATCGGCCTCGAAACGAAGCGGACACTCGGCAGAGATCAGGCGCGGATTGCCGGTTTCAACAATTTTTCGGCAGCCAGCTTCAGACAATCCTCGAAGGCTGTCAGGTCAAGAAAGAGCTGGCCCGGTGCCACCCTGCGCGTCATTATCGCGCCGTTTCGGACCGCGATGCCGCCGTCCAGCATCAGATTCTCGGTCATATCGAAGTTTTCCAGCGCCATGCCATCCGGTCCGCGGTGGCGTCCGTCCGGGCCGAGCTGCACGTTGCCACCATAGAGATCGCTCACTCGCTCGAAATGATTTTCGCTGCTATTGGAGAAGGCAAAGGCCGGGCAGCCGCGGGCGCACATGAAGCCCAGTTCGAAGACAGTGCCGACATCGGCCGAAACGCCGCGAAACGGCGTCAGATTGGCGATGATCAGGTCGGCGCTCGTCATCAGGCTTTCGTTGATGGCGCTGATGGCGAGACCGCGCTGATGCCTTGTTTCCGTTTCGGGAACGGTAAGATCGCCGGGCGATACCGGCGTAAAACCATGGCTGCGCGCCATGGCAATCTTGCGGTCCAGAACCTCTCTCGCATTGGGGAGGAACACCTCAGGCCCCGCCAAATATGCTCTCAATTCTTTGCCCTTCCAACAAAATGTTTGCCGCAGGCAAGCTGCGGAACCATATCAGTGATATGACCGATTCAGCGCTGCCGCGCCAGACCGGACGAGTGGCTTGTAAATCCTCGAGCTTGGGCGCGAATACCGTTCCCGGTAAATGGCGAGGAAGATATAGTCACGCTGCGTGAGCCGATGACAGGCGAAGGAATTTACGGGGTATGGAAATGCAATCTTCTATGGAGACAATGGCCGGCTCAGAAATCGATGACCGTGGCATCTGGCCGACGAAGCAGAGCAAGATCCTCGATTGGCTGATGAATGACGTTCGCGATCAACGCTTCATCGACAACATCCTCGTCGAGTTGTGCGAGAAGATGCGGGCGATCGGAGTTCCGGTCGGACGATCGACGCTGCATTTCAGGACGCTGCATCCGCAGTGGCTCGGCGCGCGAATCCTCTGGCGTACCGGCATGAAGGAAGGCGACATCGCCACTTTCAGTTATGGCGTCGAGAACACGCCGCAGTTTCTGGCCAGCCCCATCAACGAAATCTTCAACGGGGCCGTCGAGGTCCGGCAAAATCTTGAGGTTTCGCATAAGGATGAGCTTCCCTATTCGCTCTATAAGGAGTTGCATGCGGAGGGACTGACCGATTACATCGCCTGGCCGATCTACCACACGCTCGGTAAGCGCCATATCGTCACCTTCGCCTCGGATGCGCCGGGCGGCTTCACCGACGCGCACATCACCTTCCTGAAGGATCTGCTTCCGGCGCTGACGATGGTGACCGAAATCAGGCTGAAGAACATCATGACTCGCACAATGCTGCGCACCTATGTCGGGCCGCATGCCAGCGAGAAGATCCTGGCGGGCGCGACCACGCGCGGCAGCGGCACCACGGTGGGCGCAGCGATCCTGATCTGCGACCTTCGCGACTTCACCTCGATCTCGGACATGTGGCCGCGCGACGACGTTATCGAGCTGCTCAACGGCTACTTCGACGCGATGGTGGAGCCGATCGAAAAGCATGGCGGCGAAATTCTCAAATTCATGGGCGACGGGCTCCTGGCGATCTTTCCGCTCAGCAATCCCGACGCCTGCCACAATCTCCTCGTCTCCATCAGCGAGGCACAGGCAGCGGTCGCAGCGCTCAACGACGAAAATCGCAAGAATGGCCGCGAGGTGCTGCGCTACGGCGTCGGCGTGCATGTCGGCGACGTGATGTACGGCAATATCGGCTCACGCACCCGTCTCGACTTCACCGTCATCGGCCCAGCCGTCAACATTGCCTCCCGGCTGGAGACGCTGACCAAGCAGGTGAAGCGGCCGGTGCTGCTGTCCAAGGCATTCGTCGACATGGCTGGTTGCCAGCGCGATATGGAATGCCTCGGCTCCTTTCCGCTGAAGGGCCTTGGCGAACCGGTCGATGTCTTTGCCTTCACCGCAAAAGAGAAACTGCTGGAAGACGCGTGATCGGCCGAAACCTCGGGTTCTGCACTCTTGCGCGGCCGATTTGACGCGGCGCGATTCAGTCGGTTGCAAAACGTGAAAGAGCAAGGGGCTGCCGCCACCGGCATAGCGCTCTATATTGTGAGGCGGATCATGACGATAGCCGCCTTATTTTTGAGATCGTTCTGCGGCTACAGACGTTGGGTAAGGGTTGATTCTATCGGCTCGACCGCACAGGGTGCCCGACACCCATAATACTCTGACAAGGAGAAAACAGATGAGAAAAATTCTGACACTGGCATTTTCTGCAGCGTCGTTGATCGTCGCCGGCACGGCGGTGGCGCGCGCGGCGGATTTGACGACGACCTATCGCGAAGAGGAATCCGACCAGCGCAACGGCGTTAAGATCGGCTATCTCGATTGCGATATCGGCGGTGGCGTCGGCTATGTGCTCGGATCGGCCAAGGAGGTGGATTGCACCTTCCATTCGACGGTCGGACGCGAGCGCATCGATCACTATACCGGTGCGATCAGAAAGATGGGTGTCGATCTCGGCTTCACCACTCGCAGCCGTCTCCTCTGGGCAGTCTTCGCGCCGACAGCCGGCTATCATCATGGCTCGCTGAGCGGCCTCTATCAGGGTGCTACCGTCGAAGCGACCGTCGGTGCCGGCATCGGCACGAACATTCTTGTTGGCGGCACCGCCGGCTCGATCCATCTCCAGACTGTGAGCGTGACCGGCCAGCTCGGCCTGAACCTTGCCGCGACCGGCACGTCTGTCACGCTGACTCCGGCGAACTAAGATATATGCCGCAGCGAAGCGGCATGGTTTCTACGGCCGCCCTGGCTCCCGCTGGGGCGGCCATTTCTTGGCTGGAGCCATCGCTCAGCCTCTTGCTGAGCCCTTGTCGGCAAGCCGGCTCCGCTTTCCGTGGCTCCGGCCCATGTTTTCCTGTTATTCGGCATCTTCGTTTAGCGCGAAACGGATTCACGCTAAGGCGGCACAGCTTTATAGCTATGCAACGCAGAAAACCAATTGGAGCCAAGCTCATGACCGATACCGTCACCGATCGCTTCCTTCGCTATGTCGTCGTCGACACCCAGTCGGACCCGACCTCGAACACGCAACCATCCACCGAGAAGCAGAGGAATCTGGGACGCATTCTCGTCGATGAACTGCTGGCGATCGGGCTGACCGATGCGCATCTGGACGAGCACGGCTACGTCTACGCGACCATTCATTCCAATGTCGACAAGCCGGTTCCGGTGATCTGCTTCTGCTCCCACATGGATACCGCTCCGGATTTCACCGGCACGAACGTCAAGCCGCAGGTTCTGCGGGATTATCGCGGCGGCGATATCAGGCTAATCGGCGACCCGCAGCAGGTCATTCGCGTCGAGGAGCACCCTGCCCTGCGCGACCAGATCGGCAATGACATTATCACCTCCGACGGCACGACATTGCTCGGTGCCGACGACAAGGCAGGCCTCGCCGAGATCGTTGCGGCGGCCCAATATCTCGTCGACAATCCGGATATCAGCCACGGCACGATCAAGCTCCTGTTCACGACCGACGAAGAGATCGGCCGTGGCGTCGACAAGGTGGATCTCAAGAAGCTCGGCGCGCAATTTGCCTATACGGTTGACGGCGAAACCGCAGGCCACATCGAAGACGAGACGTTTTCGGCTGACGGCGTCGAGGTCCTCATCCAGGGTGTCGCCATCCATCCAGGCTTTGCCCTCGGCAAGATGGAGAATGCCATCAAGATCGCCGGCGCGATCATCCACAGGCTGCCGAAGGACATCGCGCCCGAAACGACGAGCGGCCGTGACGGTTTCATCCATCCGACCGGTGTCAGCGGTTCGATGGACAAGGCCTCGCTCGGCTTCATCATCCGCGATTTCGACGAGGCTGGCCTCGCGGTCAAGGAGACCATGCTGGAGGGGATCGTCAAGGACGTCATGGCAGCCTACCCCGGCTCGTCTTACACCTTCACGGTGAAGCACCAGTACCGCAACATGAAGACCGTTCTCGACGGTCATCCGGAAATCGTCGATCATGCCGTGGAGGCAATCCGGCGCGCCGGCATGACGCCCGTGCGCGGCAGCATTCGCGGCGGCACGGATGGCTCTCGGCTCTCGTTCAAGGGCTTGCCATGCGCCAATCTCTTTGCCGGCGGCCATGCTTTTCACTCGCCGCTCGAATGGGTGAGCCGGCAGGATATGGAAAGGGCCGTTAAAACGCTCGTTGAACTGGCGAAGATCTGGGCGGAGCGAGCATAGTCGCAACGTCAGGCAGAATAACTCCCATCGAGATCTAAACGAAGAGCAGCCTCGTTGCGAAATGGGGCTGCTTTATGTGGGAGGCGCGGAGGCTTACCAGTCAAGACGAGCGACATCGTCGAGCGCCTGCCGTCCGCGACGAAGCACGTTGCCGGGCGCATCCACCGCCTGGCTCAACAGGTTGCGCGCTCCCGCCAGCGGGCGGAACCCTACGCTTTCCTCCACCACGGGAGCCGGATCGCTGCTCACTGACGGCACTTCGGCCTGGGCATATTGCGGATAGCCTGCAATCAAAGGATCGCGCGTTTCACATTGCGGCAGGCAGCGGTCAAACTGTTCGACGCCGCTGGCAGCTGCAACCTTGGTCTTTGCAATATCGGAACGAGACGCCACATGCTTTGCCGGAACCGTGGCTTTGACGGCAGCAAGAGGCGACGATGTCGGGATCGGCACGGACATTAGCTGCTGGACCGGGCTCGCATCGATTGCGAGCTGCGGCCCATTCATCGCGACATGTTCGAAAGGCTTGGCGCTACTGACTGTGATGCGGCCGCTCTCGTCGAACAGCCGCATAGCCCGCTCGGTCGGGGCCGTTTCGACAATCAGATAGAGAGCACCGACCACGGTGCCGCAAACTGCGAGCCCGGTACCCAACCTCCGGGTCGTCTCGCTTTGACCATTCCACCATCTCACAGGCTGCGTATCCATCGATCGCTCCATCCGACAAAATCTAGAATGCCCATTCTCGCGAGAACTGTGGCGCGGATTTTACCGAAACATGGCTAACTGCAGGCCTTGTGCAAAGAAATGTTGAAGAAAGCGCGCGGGCCGAAAATGGCTGATGCTTAAGGGATACACTTCCCCGTTAAGCCTTATGCTTAAAGTTAATCGAGCAGACCACGAGACAAACAACTGTTCTTATGATCTTATCATCCCGTGGCCGAGGCTGGAGCCACTCACGATTCCCTTATGAAACTTAAAATATTGAATTTTTCGCATGGTATTCACGGCAAATGCGCTAGTTCGCAACGAGCATTTTCTATCTGCTATATTGCAGAGCGCACATGAGCTTATGGCGATATACAGCGAGAATCCCCGCATAGCCTCCATTATGGCAGCGCAGCAGCGATGGCTTATGGCACATGCGGGTTTTTCGCTGTCCCTCGGCTATCCCGACGAGCCGACGCCAGGGCTTTATAGTAGCCGATTCATCGATTTTGCCGTGAAGCACGGCATCGCCAGCCGCAATACCGCCGCCGCCTTCCTAAAGGAGATGCTGGCCTACAAGTTCATTCAGCCGGTGCAGCGCAGTCCGGATCGTCGCATCACCCTACTGGAGCCGACACCATTCACTCGCGACTACATGATGCGCTGGATCCATACCCATCTCATCGTGCTCGATACGCTCGACGGCGGCAACCGCATGGCGACGATCGCCCTCGATCCGGAAGCGACCTGGCGCATGCATCCCATCATTGCCAAGCGCATCGTGGATAGCGATGCTCTTCGCAATCCCGGAGTGACGTACAACCTGTTCAACTGGGCCACATCCGGCAGCATTGTCATGGATTACCTCATCTCCCGGATAACCTCGATCGACTTTGCAGCGGACAAGGTGCTGATCGGCCGTGTTTCCATGAAGATGATGCAGGATCAGTTCATGATTTCCAGAACGCATCTGAAGCGCCTGTTCAAGCGAGCCGCCGAATTCGGCAGCGTCGGATGGGTTGGCGCGCCGGGAAAGAGCAGCTTCTGGCTGTCCCACACGTTCGTCTCCGAATACTGGAGATATCAAGCGGAGAAATACGCGATCATCGACTCCGTGAGCCATATCGTGCTCAACGCCGCTGACGGAAGCGACGAAAGATCGGATGCTACGGCTCTCGGGTTGGTCATCAACTGAGCGGCTACGCTCACCTCTATTTGACGGGGGTACGACGGGTCACTCGCTCGGCAAGTCGAGTATTGATGCCGGTATCGCAGCCATGCAGTATGCACGATTTATGCCCCTTCCTTCCATCGTGACCAAATCGAATCACCGATCGACTGCCGCCATGAACAGGGTCGAATTGTTAGGTTGAAATGAAAATATATTCCCTCTTTAATTGTACATATCATAGTAGGCACGCCGAGCGAGCGTTAACCGCTATTTCCGGGAACATCATCCATACATAAGTAAATACTGAACAAATGCGATTTATATCGGCGAGCAACTCATTTGATACTTTGACAGCAAATGAACGCGGTCTCTGCTGATTGCTCGAATCAATAACATATGATTAGTTTCTGATATTCCGATGTTTCAGAGAACACGGTTAGGGGATCGCGAATGCAGAGAGTGCTGTGCGGTACTGTTCTCTTTGGTGCCGCTTTGATCATAGCAGAACCGCCCGCCATGGCGGCCGTCGTGAACGGCAACATGACGGTCAGCATCACCATCCAGGCGCAGTGTCTGATCCAGACCAGCGGCAATCTTAATTTCGGCACCAACGGCGTCATCGGCGCCAATATCGACCAGACGAGTACCATCGGCGTTCAGTGTACAACCGGACAAACCTATAATGTGGGCTTGAGCGCCGGTGCGGGGAGCGGTGCAACCACGAGCGTTCGTCTCATGACTGGACCTGGGGCGGCGACAATCAGCTACGGCCTCTACCAGGATTCCGCGCGTAGCCAAGTCTGGGGGACAACGATCGGCACCGACACCGAGACCGGCACGGGCAATGGCAATGTCCAGAACCTCACGGTTTATGGACGGGTTCCGCCGCAGACGACCCCTGCTCCCGGTGCTTATACCGATACCGTGGCGATCACCGTCACCTACTAGAAAACTTCACGCACAGGAGGCTGCCATGCAACGCATGTTGCCACGCATTGCCATGACCATGCTTTTGTTTCTGAGTACCCACGGTGTGAACGCAGCATCGCTGCGCGTGGCCCCCACCAGCCTGGAGCTCATTGCGCCATCCGGCACCGCGGTCCTCAACCTCGCCAACGACGGGGACCACACGATCAATGTCCAGGTACGCATCTTCAAATGGAGCCAGACAGGTGGCGTAGAGCGGCTCGAGCCGACGAGAGATGTCGTTGCGAGCCCCCCTTCAGCGAAGATGAGTCCGAACGGCCAATATGTCGTCCGGGTGGTTCGCACGAGCAAGACGCCGGTGAAAATAGAGGAGACGTACCGTGTCATCGTCGACGAACTTCCGGATCCGAAGCTCGCGCGGTCCGGAACGGTAACGCTGATCATGCGCCATTCCATTCCCGTCTTTTTCAAGAGGGCCGATATCAAACCGGCCGAAGTCTCCTGGAACCTCAGCAAGCAGGGTAACAGCCTGCTTTTGACCGGCAGGAATAATGGCGGCGGCCGCTTCCGGCTATCGAACCTAACGCTCACTCAGGGATCCGCGAAAATCGCCAGCCGTAGCGGCTTGGTCGGATACGTCCTTGGCGGCGCGACGATGCAATGGCCGATTGCCACGGCAAAATATCTCGCGGGCGGGACAATCACCTTGCAAGGCCAGAGCGATCTTGGGCCGTTCAATGCAAACGTCGCCGTCGCGAAAAACTAAGGCCGGCACCGTCTTTGTAAGCATCTTTCTCTCGGTTTCGGCATTGCGTGCTCAGGAAGTTCCCGATCTGCCAGCCGCTGGTGCCACCGCCGACCAGTCCGCCGGCACGCGCGACGTCTACCTTGAAGTATTCATCAACAACGTCTCAACAAAGATGATCGGCAATTTCAAACAGCACCCGAACGGCTCGCTTGCAGCAACCGCCGAGGAGCTGCGCGAGGTCGGCATAAAGCCCCCGGCACACGCGGAGGGTGACAAGCTCATTGAACTCGGCGCACTGCCCGGCTTGTCATATCAGGTCGATGACCCGACCCAGCGGGTCTACATTCAGGCGAATGACAAAGAGCGCGCGCCTCACGTCATCAACGTCAGGCAAGAGGAGGAGAGCAAGGCCCAGACACCCCAGGCCGGCTATGGCGCCGTGCTCAACTATTCTCTCTATGCAAGCTCCAATAGCCTTTTCAAAAATGACTCCAGCATATTCCAGGGAATATCCGGATCGTTCGACGCCCGGCTTTTCAGTCCCTACGGCACGCTCAGCCAATCCTTCATCGCCGGATACTCCAACGGCAGCCTCGACGGCGTGACCCGCCTCAATACGACCTGGAGCTATTCCGATGCGAAAAATCTGATCACCTATCGTGCGGGCGACCTGACGACCGGCGGGCTCTCATGGACGCGGCCGGTCTATTTCGGCGGCATTCAATTTCAGCGCAATTTCTCCCTGCGCTCGGATCTGGTGACCCAGCCTCTTCCGGCATTCGCCGGAACTGCTGCGGTCCCCTCGACGCTCGAGATCTATGCCCAGAATGTCAGGACTTATTCGGGCGACGTCCCCGCAGGGCCGTTCGAAGTGACCAATCTGCCCGTCTTTTCAGGCGGCGGACAAGCAACGGTCGTGCTGCGCGACAGCCTTGGGCGGGAGACGACCCAGACGTTGCCGTTCTATTCCTCCAACCGGCTTCTGCGGCGCGGCCTTATGGACTTCTCGGCCGAACTTGGTGTCCCCCGTCGAAATTTCGGAACGGAATCAGACGATTATGACAACCGGATCATGGGCGTTGCCACCGCTCGCTACGGCCTGACCGATTGGCTGACGCTGGAGGGCCATTTCGAGGGCGGAACGGATCTGCTGAATGGCGGCGCGGGCGCCGCTTTCCCACTGGGTGCCTGGGGCGTGGCCTCGGTTGCGGCTGCAGCAAGCAAGAGCGGAGATCGCTCCGGCGCGCTCGTCAATGCTTCGCTCGAACTGAACCACAACAGATGGGCCCTCTATGCGCGCGTGCAGCGCGCCTTCGACGATTACGATGACATCGCATCCGTATCCGCCAAACCGACGGCGAGCTCCGCAGGTGAATTCACAATATTCAGCACAGGCGTGCCGCGCGCGATCGACCAGATCACTGTGAGCGCGCCGACGCCGCTGGACCTTTCGAGCCTCAATCTTTCCTACACGAGGCTCGAAAACGCTGATGGCACGAAGAGCAACATCGCCAGCCTTTCCTACAGTCAAACCTTCAAGCACGCGACGCTATACGCCACCGCATTCACCGATCTCGACGAGCGCAGCAATTTCGGTGTCTTTGCCGGTCTCTCCATCCCGTTCGGGAGCAATATCACCGCCAATACCGGCGTTCAGAGCGGGCCTGACGGGCTCGCCTTGGTTGCCGACGTTTCCAAGTCGATGCAGCAGGAGAATGGCAGCTTCGGTTGGCGGCTGCGCACATCCGAGGGGCAGGACAGGAACCGGGAAGCGGCAGTCAGCTACCGGGCGCCTTTCGGGCAAGTCGAAGCCGGCGTTCAGCAGCAAGATCGGGATGCGCGCGCTACGGTTCGCATGGACGGTGCCATTGCAGCTGCCGGCGGCGGCGTCTTCACAACCAACCGCATCGACGATGCCTTTGCCGTCGTCGATGTCGGCGCCCCCGATGTCGAGGTCCAGCAGCAGAACAGGCCGGTCGGCAAGACCAACCAAAACGGCCGCATCCTGGTGCCCAACCTCAATTCCTACGAGCCGAATACCGTCTCCATCGATCCCAAGAACCTTCCCGTCGATGCCGATGTACCGGCGACGAAGGAAGTCGTTGTCCCCGCGGATCGTAGCGGTGTCGTGGTCAAGTTCGGCGTGGCAGAGGCCCCTCAGGCAGCACTTGTGACGATCGGGGATAAGAATGGCGCACCTCTGCCCGCCGGTCTCAGCGGCAAATTGCAGGGATCGGATGAGGAGTTCGTCATCGGCTATGACGGCCAGGCCTATATCCGGGGACTGCACGAGCGAAACTCGATCGAAGTATCACTCGAAGACGGAAGCATGTGCCACGCCCAGTTCACCTACGAGGCAAAGCGTGGAGAGCAGGTCGCGATCGACAATGTGAGATGTTTCTGAGAGGAGGTTGAAAAAATGTTTCGTTCCATTGCCTTTCTCCTCGTCGCGCTGCTGCCATCGCTAGCCTTTGCGCAGACTTGCAATTTCACCGTCACCAACATGAATTTTGGCGCCGTCGATACTTTGTCCGGCAATCCCGTGACCTCAACCGCCACGTTGAACATCAGCTGCACCGGCGGCCTCCTCGATGGCGGCAGGCGTATCCTCATCTGCCCGAACTTGGGACCGGGCAGCGGCGGCGCTTCCTCGGCAACGGCCCGGCAGATGGTGAGTGGAACCAATCCATTAAATTATCAGATTTACTCCGATTCCGGCCGAACGGTGATCTGGGGATCGAGCACCTGGTCCTATCCGTCGCGGGCGCCTGCCTTCGCCATGACCATGACCATACTCGGAGGCATTTTGAGCGCGGCAACCGGGAGCATGACCCTGTACGGTACGGTCCTAGGCAGTCAACCGACGGCGGCGGCGGGCGCTTTTACATCGAATTTCTCGACCACAGACACTTCCTTTTACTACAGCTACAGCAGCGCCACCAATTGCGATTCCCCTTCTGGTTCGGTGGGAACGGCTCCGTTCAGCGTGAGCGCGAGTGTCGCCGCTAATTGTCTGGTCAGCATCCAGAACGTCAATTTCGGGACGCAGGGCGTATTGCACACCAATGTCGATGCAACGGGCTCGGTGACGGCGACCTGTACGCAAGGCACGACCTATACGATCTCGCTGAATGGCGGCAACGCGAGCGCTGCACCGACGGCGCGAAAGATGTCCAAGGGGACGGAGACCGTGACCTATGGCCTTTACAAGGATTCGAACCGCTCACAGCCCTGGGGTGACGCCAATACACCCGGCAGTACCGTGGCTGGGACCGGCACCGGAGCGGCACAGCTTTTGACGGTGTATGGTCGTGTGCCACCTCAGACGACACCCTCTCCGGGCAGCTACACCGACACGGTGGTCGTCACACTTACCTACTGATCGAGATTGTGGCTAAAGGGCTGATGGCAGTGGTCTTGGATAAGCTGCGTCACCCTTCGGCAACTGAACAGGCTGCCTCATCACGCCGCATCCGCGCCGCTTGCGCCACGCGGCCGGGTTTCCTCGGCGGGTGCCGCTGCTTCTTCCTCCGGCATATCGGAGAAACAAACCATATTGCGACCGTTCCGCTTGGCTTGATAGAGCCGCCTGTCCGCAACGGCTGCAAGCTCCTCCCACTGCCCCGAGGCGCATTCTGCTCGCCAATCGACGCCGAAGCTGGCGGTGACGGTCAGCTCGTGCTCCTCGTTGACAACAGTCTGCGCAAGGGTTTCGCACAGCCGCTTTGCGGTGGTATGGGCGAAGGTCTCAGTGACACCGACCAATACGATGATGAACTCCTCGCCGCCATAGCGAGCGAATAGATCCTGCGCGCGCGCATAGGGGGTCAAAATCTGCGCCGTCCTTTGAAGCACCAGATCTCCGACGGCATGCCCATAGCGATCGTTGATCGACTTGAAGTGGTCGATGTCGAACATGATGATGGCAATGCCGCCGAAATCGGCTCCGGAATCTGTAAACAGTTCCTCCATGGCTTCACCAAGTGCGCGGCGATTGAGAAGACCGGTCAGCGCGTCGGTTTGCGAGAGGCGCCTCAGCTCCTCCGTCATCGACTTGCGCTCCACCTCCAGATGGCGCTTGAAACGCTGCTGCTCCCGCAGCAGATCGAGCCGCTGGAACATCTCACGCGCCTCGTGCCCCGCGTGAGGCATGGGTAGCGGCTGCAGCAGATTACCGGCAGCGATATCCTCGATCTGCCGTATGGCTGCAAGCATCGGCCGGAAAAGCGATCGTCCAAGCACGTAAGCCAATCCAAGCATGACGGATATCGCCGTGCCGGCCAGTAGCGTTGAGACCAGCATGATGTTGAAGGCCTTCTCCCGCATTTTCTCCAGAGAGGTCAGCGCGCTGCTTTCGATCTCCTCGCGCAGCTTTTCCGTCGACTTCAGTCCTGGAACGTATTTTGCGCCGAATTCAGCCGGCGTGGGCGGCCTGCCGCCATTGAGCTCAAAAGCTACCTGTTGCGCATAGGGCAAGGACCTGGCGAAGTAGTTTACGGTCACTTGATCCAGCAGCTGGGCGATCTCCTGGGATTGAAGGGCGCCGGGAGCATAGGTTTTCAGCAGCACATTCACTTCGAGGAGCCGATTCAATTCGCCGTCGAAGGCAACGCGATAGTGGGAGCGCGCCTGCCCCTGGGAGATCAGCATCATCACGACATAGGATCCGACCCGACCTGCACGCTCCCTCAGTGTTCCGGCCAGGGAGGTCAGTATGACCTCGGCACTCGTTTCCGGCGCCAGAGCGATAATCGAGCGTCCAGCCACGTCGCGATAGGTCTGGGCGCGATCCGCAGCACGGAACATCGCCTGGATGGCGTCGGCAATACCAGCTCCATTTCGCTCGCTGTACGGAACCGCTGCGACTGCATCTACAGCACTTCTGCCAGTCTCCAATTGAGCTTTGACAGCTACGAATGCGCGATGCATCTCCGGCGATGTATCGATCTCCGTCCGAAAGAGCGTCTCTATGGCAGCGATATCCCGGTCGGTCTCTTCCCGGCTCTCTTTCAGGGCAGCGGCAAACGGCGGTTGTTGTTCTTCGGGAGCACTCATAAGACTGTTTGCCGGCGCACGCTCCCGCGAGATCGCCGCGGCTGCATGCAACGCCACATGGAATCGATTGAATTCCGTCACGCCTCGTTTGTAATTGATGTAATCCGACAAGCTGAAGGCAATTGTCGAGCCGGCCATCATCAAGCAAACCATGATAACAGCTATGGCTCCGATCCATTGCAGCTGTTGAATTCTAAGCCGCGACAAGGAATGCACTCCACAAACAAGCACCTGATCTAGACTACACCAGATTCAGTGAAATCTTCACTTAACGAACAGGCTTAAATATTTCTCATAGTCGGACGACCGAGCTGCCGCGATCGCCGACACCCCGGACGGGCTTCTCAACACAGAAGAGAACAGACACCGCCCATGCCAGTAGAAGCGCCGTAGGGAAGAAAAGTGCCGGGATTACGTCGTCAGACGCGGCTTGCTTGCCGGGCTTAGTTCGCCGCGAAACCTGCAGTCGCGCGGTTTATGCTTGCCTCGGGGAGACCTAATTCTCCACGAAAACCGCGGGCATGAGGTTGGCGCGGGCCGAATAATGGGCCTGTCCGACAACATGCGAGATCACAAGCGCGTAGACGAGGAACGTACCGAGGACGATGGCAATGCCGTGCAACGGAAGGCCGGTCTTGGGCGTAGCGTCCAATGCCAAGAGCTTCGCCGAATTTGCATGGAACGCTTCCACCTTCGCGAAGGGAAGCAGCAATTCTCTTTCCATGCGAGCTTGTTCATCAAGCCGCTTGCTATATCTCGTCGTGCGCCTGAACGGGATGATATCGCCCATTTTTCACGTGATCCCCTTTACCACTCGCAGCTATTGGCCATTCTCTTGATTAGAATCGGTATCGATATAGTCGACACGGACGACGACCTTTTCCGGCCGTTGCTCGCCATGCTGTACAATCACGGTCACAATGCAGCGGTTGTCGCGCGGCCTGACGGACAGCAAGCGCCCCTTTGTCTTCGATAGCACCTGATCGGCAGCATTCGAGCAATCCTGGATTTTGTCGGCGACTGGAACAACCTGGCCCTGCCCCGCCAATGCCGAGCCCGCAATCGAGATTCCGACGAGTGCTGCTAAGATCCTGATCATGGACGCAGTATACCCCAAGAGTAACGCGCAGGCGACCTCGGCCCGCAAGAATACCAGGCTGTTTGCCTCATCTTTTCGTTGTATGTCATCAGGTCGTAGCGGATGCATATCGGTGCGTTTCTGAACGACGCCGATTGCACGCAGCGGTGGACTTTCTGCACGGGTTCATGGATGGGATGCCGCGAAACTCCTCGATGCCGGAGGAGCGGGCGCAGCAGGCTACGTGATGTCGAATATTTTTATTGCAAGGGGCATGATGCTTACTCTGGAAACCTCCCGGCTCATCCTCCGGCCCTGGTTAGATCGGGATCGTGCGCCGTTCGCTGCCATCAATGCCGATGCCGAAGTGAGACAATATTATTACCCGAGCCTGCTGACAGCGGCGGAAACGGACAAGCTGATCGACGAGGCCAATGAACGAGTGATGCGGGACGGGTTTGGATTCCTTGCCGTCGAGCGTAAAGCCGACGGTGTGCTGATTGGGGGCGCGGGTCTGTCGCGTCCGGGACCGGAAGTTCCGGGCAGTTTCCCGCTGGAGATCGGCTGGATTCTCGGACAGGCCCATTGGCGGCAGGGCTATGCCACGGAAGCCAGCCATCGTTGTCTCGATTTCACATGGCAGCAATTGGGTGCCGAATGCGTGATCGGCTACACGTCGAGCATCAACCTGCCATCCCGGCAGGCGATGGAAAAGATCGGCATGGCTCGTGTCGAAGATGGCGACTTTGACGACATCACGGTGCCGCCGGGGCATATCTTGCGACCACATGTGCTTTATCGCGTCGCTAGGCCGGGGCAATAGACATCGGAACCGGTGGGGAGCGGAATCTCGGCCTTGCGCCGTCGGCGCATTCACGCGAAAACGCGCTTATGAGCATCCCGACAGTCCACCCATTCGCCTTCGACCCAACCTATGGCATGCAACTCGAACAGCTCCGCTCCATCGAGCTCCCGGAGGCGCCGGCCGGCTTCGACGCGTTCTGGCAGAAGCGCTACAGTGCTGCCATATCGGTCGATCCACAACCGAGGCTCCGCCACGGCAAGCTGCGCCACGAAAACTGGCATGTCTTCGATATCAGCTTCACATCGACCGGATCGTTTCAAATCAACGGCTGGCTTCTTGTTCCCCGCAAGGGGCAGGTGCGGCGGGGACTGGTCGTCGGGCATGGTTATGGCGGAAGAGACCAACCCGATTTTGATCTGCCGCTGGAAGAGACAGCGGTACTGTTTCCCTGCTCCCGCGGCCTGTCTCTCAGCGCCTGCCTGCAAATTCCAGCGGATGCTTCGGGCCACGTCATTTGCGGCATAGAGAGCCGCGATACCTACGTCATCGGCGGCTGCGTCGAAGATCTCTGGCTTGCGGTTTCAACCCTGGAAACCCTCTATCCGTGGATTGCCGGCCGCATCGGCTACAGCGGCATCAGCTTCGGCGGCGGCATTGGCGCTCTCGCGATCCCCTACGACGCCCGCATCGATCGCGGTCACCTCATCGTACCGACATTCGGCCATCGGCAGCTTTGGCTCACCCTGCCAACCGTGGGCAGTGCTCAATCCGTGCAGATCTATCAGGAGAAACACGGAAGCGTGCTCGAGACTCTGCGCTTTTTCGATGCCGCAATCGCAGCAAGCCGCATCAAGGTGCCGATGCTCATCGCGCCTGCCCTTTTCGACCCCGCCGTGGCGCCGCCTTGCCAATTCGCCGTCGTAAATGCGACGCAGAAATTTAACGAAATCTTCATCCTGGACGCCGGCCATTTCGAATATGATGCTATGGATGAGCAGAACGCAATTCTGCGAGATAAGGTGGGACATTTTTTCAAGGTGTCATGAACCGCGAATATCTGCGCTGGTACAGCCCGCGGCTGGAACGAGACATGGAGCTTCTGGTGTTCGGCCACGCCGGCGCCAAGGTCTTGATGTTTCCTACGAGAGACGGGCGCTTCTGGCAATATGAGCAGATCGGCATCGTCGCCAGCCTCGCGGAAAAATTGAACGCCGGACATCTTCAGCTCTACTGCATAGAAGGGCTCGCCGGAGAAACCTTCTACGGTTATGGCCAGCATCCTGCAGAACGCATTCGCCGACACAGGGCTTTCGAGGAGTACATCCTGAATGAAGTCCTGCCGCTGATGGCGCAGAAGAACGGCCATGAATGCACGATCGTCCATGGCTGCAGCCTCGGGGCCTTCCAGGCGGCCAGCCTGGTGTTCCGCCACCCTCATCTCTTTCGCAAACTCGTCGCCTTTTCAGGCCGCTACGATCTGACGATGCAGATTGAATCCTTTGCCGATCTGTTCGACGGCTATTATGACGACGATATCTATTTCCATACGCCGACGCATTTCCTGCCCGGACTGGCCTGCGAATGGCAGCTGGAAAGGCTGAGGCAGGTCGATATCGTGCTGACGATCGGCGACGCCGACCCTTTCTTCGACAACAATCGCCATCTCAGCCGGCTGCTCGCGGACAAGCAAATCGGCCACCACTTGCATGTCTGGAATGGTCGCGCGCACAGGGCTGGCGCATGGCGCAGAATGGCCCCGCTCTATATTTGAGCTACTCTAGGCTTGAGCGGCACCAGCCGCCGGCGAGACTAGACCAGACCGAACGGAATGGGCCTGATCGCCTTGCGCGCGCCATAGTCACGCTCGTGGGATTTGCGGTGCTGCTGCTCGTAGCTCGCGGAGAAGTCTATAAGCATGCGCTCGACCATGCCATCCGGATAGGTTCCGGTATCATCAGTCTCGACTTCCGACTGCGCAGTGACGATCTTCAAATTCATCTCTAATCCTCCGGCCTCGCTCGGAAACTCTCGATTCCACGTTCTGTTCCATCAATAGCCGCGCAATTGTTAAAAAATTAACTACGTCCATTAATCAATTCTGGGGGCTGCAATAGCGAATTGGCTGTACGTCGATGACGGACGATAATCGGCGGCCGTGGCTGCATCGGCGCCAAAACCAGCAACGATGTGACCCGCCATATCTCGATAGAAGTTAACATCAAAGCGGCCTTGGCGAGCTACCGTCTTCCGCCAATTTGTCGGCTCAGCGCCCGGACGACCGGAAGTCGCTCGGTGTGCGATCGTCTGCGGAATCCGTCGGGGGCTCCCAGCCGAAGACGCTGCGGCCGCCATAAGAGAAGGATCTATCGAACTCGCCGGCAACGATTTCCTTAAGATCGGGTCCCGTGACGTAGCGCTCCAGAACCCTCGATTGGTCATCCAGTCGCTTGAGAGCCGCCAGCTCTTCATCCCGGCCTAAGCGCCCCTTCCTGACGGCGGATTTCATCACGTTGATGGTCTCGTCGTAGACTTTCAACGGGACCGGAAAGGGATGACGATCCTTGCCGCCATGGGCAAGCGAGAAGCGCGCAGGGTCGGAAAAGCGACAGGGGGCGCCGTGCACGACCTCAGCAACCATCGCCAGTGCCTTCACCGTGCGCGCGCCGACACCCGGCGTCAGAAGCAGATCCTCGAAATCCACCGGACCGCGATCCGCAGCAGCCGCAAGATTTCCATGCAGGCGCCGCATGTTCACATCCTCCTCGCGCACATCATGATGGGCGGGCATGATGAGATATGGCAACATTGGTTGCGCGTCCTGTTCGCGAACCACTGGAACCTCTCCATCCAGAACCTTGAATTCACGAATGATTTTATCAGGCCCCAGCGACGCGAGCAAATCCAGCTGGCCTTGGCGAGAGCGCTCGGCCCGCCGATCGGCAAGATTGATGATCTCTCCCTGCTCCCTTCCCTCGATTGCTGCATGCGGAGAATCCAGAAAACTGGCCAAACCCTCGGAAAGCCAGTGATATCGCCTGGCCTGCCGCCGATCGCCGTTCATGCCCTGCTGAATGACAACCCATTTGCCGTCATCCGCCACGATGAAGCCGTGCAGATAGAGATCGAACCCGTCCTGGAGTGCCGCGCTGTCCACCTTCGCGATCAGCCGGCTTGTGCTGGCAAGCGATGCTCCATCGATGCCGACCCGATCGCCTATATGGAGCAATTCGTCAGGCGTCTTGCGCGACTGTGCGCCACGCCCGCCGCAAACATGGATGCCAAGCTCGCCGGAAAGCGGCGTGAGCCCGCGCTTCAATGCTCCGAGCACGCTTGTCGTGATGCCGGAGGAATGCCAGTCCATGCCCATGACGGCGCCGAATGACTGGAACCAGAAGGGATTGGCCAGCCGACGAAACAACTCATCGCGTCCATAGTGCTGCACGATCGCCTCGGTGATCACGGCGCCCAGTCGTGTCATCCGGTCGCCGAGCCACCGCGGCACGCGGCCGCCATGCAATGGAAGGTCAGCTTTGCCAGCTCTCTGCGCCAATGTCGTCACTCTCGATCTTCGGTGACGGCATTGTAGTATCGGCGGCTGATTTGCGCCATCCATTCGTCTCCGTCTGCCACAAGCGTCCGCTACGGACGCGGGCAAGGATCAAGCGCGATTGCGAAGCAGGTAGGAGCGCATCGCCGCAATGCCTTCATCGATATTGGCGCGGCCGAAACCTATGCGGAATCGGTCGGCCGGCGTCTCCTTCAGATCCGATCGATAGAGGCTGGCGGGCAGCAGTAGCACGCCTGCCTGCTCGACCAGCTCCCGCGCAAAAGTCTCGACGCCGTCCGCACCCTTGTAGCGGGGATAGCTGACGCAGCCGCCATCGGGCGTGTACCAATCGAAAAGGTGCTCGAACTCGGCAAACAGCGATTTCAGCTTTGCCAGATTGGAGGCGATCAGGCGGTTGTTGCGCTCCAATATCCTGTCGGCGTTGAGCAAAGCGATCTTCGCCAGGCTCTCGCTCGGGCCGGAATTGCAGATGGAGAGATAGTGTTTCATCCGCTCCATCTTCGAAAGCAGGCCATGATCACGGCAGGAGATCCAGCCGATGCGCAGCCCCGGCAACCCATAGGCTTTCGACATGACGCCCAACGATACACCACGCTCATAGACATCAGCGGCGGCCGGCAACATGGCCCGGCCTTCGACGGCGAGACCCCGATAGACCTCGTCGCTGAAGAGCCAGATACCGTGCCGACGGCAAAGATCGATCAGCGCGTCGAATCTCTCCCGTTCGAGGACCTTGCCCGTGGGGTTATGCGGAAAATTGATCGAAATCAGCTTGGTATTGGGCCGAATAGCGGCACCCACGGCGTCGATATCGAGCGACCAGCCGTCCTGCGGATCAAGCGCCACGGCGGAGACGTCGCAGATGCTGAGCGGGATCGTTTCGGATGATTGGTAGTTCGGCGTCACGACAATCGCGTGGTCACCCTTTTCGAGAAGCGCATGCATGGCGATATAGATGCCTTCCCCCGCGCCCGCAAAGCACAGAATATCCGCCCGTTGCATCTGTTGATACAGACCAGCGATGATATCGCGCAACTCCGGAGAGCCGAAGGTTTCGGTATATCCCAACCACAGGTTCTCATGGGCTTGCCGCTGTTCCGGCGTTGCCATGTCGAGCAATTCCGCCATGGTCATGCTCTGCGCGTCGGATGCGGTCATATGGTAGAGCGCGCTGAACTCCCACTTCGAGAAATAGGTTTCAAGCTTGAAATCTGGCAAGGCCGGCATGGGTCGCTTCTCCGAAAATGATCAGCACATCCGCGCCGACATTTATTGGCGCGAAATTAGCGGCGTATTGACAATTTGTCAAATATAGACTGAATGTAAATATCGCAGTCGGAAAGAAGCAATGTCGAGAGAGATTGACCTGAATAGCGAAACAGCGCCTGGCCAAGACGACGTGCTACAGTTCGCGTCCGTCGCCGAAGCCGTCGCGATCCTGCTCAAGCCACATGCGGAAGTCGTCATTCATGACCTGAAAACGCAGACGATCGCCTATATCGCCAACAATATCTCACGGCGCGATGTCGGCGGCTCGTCACTTGCCGACTTGAAGGATATCGGATCGCTTGGCGCCGATGTTGTCGGACCTTATCGCAAGACAAATTTCGACGGACGGCAGCTCAAGTCAATCACTGCAGTACTGCGAAACGGCACGAGCGAACCCTACGGATTGCTGTGCATCAATTTTGATATCGCACCGATCGAAGCGGCTCGCGACGCCCTGAACCTGCTAGCGGCCTTTCAAGGGGCAGGTGCTCAGCCATCGGCGCTTTTCCATGCCGACTGGCAGGAAACCGTCAACGCCGCCATCGCGGATTTTCTTGGCGAACGAGGGCTTGCAGCCTCCGCACTTGCCAAGGAAGATCACGCCGCCCTGGTCGAGCGGCTGGAACAGGAAGGCTATTTTTCCATCCGCAATCTGGTGCCCTATCTCGGCCGCCTGCTCGGCATTTCGCGGGCAACCGTTTACAAGCATCTGCGCGAAGCTCGGCAAAAGAAGCTGCTGGTGGCTGAAGACTAGACGCGAGACCGGCGACGCCCGATCGCCGTCGCTTTAACGCTTCAACTCTCGCTCGAATTTTTCGATCTGCTGCAGGACCCACGGATCATCCGCCGAATATTGTATCGTCTCGCGCTCCAGTCGCCGTTGACGGCGGCGGCGAACCCAGTCGATGAAAGCGAGAAGCAGTCGCATGCGAATATCCAAATTCTTTAAGTATCTGCGAGGCCCGACGACCGGATCGGAAAGCCGATCGGAAGCCGGACCTCGACGACCGCAAGGCGTTGCGGTACATGCCTTTTGCCTCCGCCCAAATGAACGGTAGCTGAACACTGATGCACGCCAAGATGGTTTGGCGATCCCGTTCCTACATCCTTTGGAAGACAATCCCTACCCATGCAATCATGGAGCGGTTTAAAGACAGCGGCCCTGAGGACTCTACCAGTGGGCGAGCCCAAGAACTCGCAGAGCTTTTTTATGCGAGCGTACCGTAATCGCCAATAGTGACCTAGTCGGAATGAACGGTCGCGATTAAACCACGCCGCGTTGCTTCCGATTTCCCCGGAGCGACACAAGCTTAGCCTCGCCTCTGCGAGGCTTTTTTCTTTTCTGAATACGGTTTGCTATCGGCGCGGCTCGCCGCCGGGCGCATAGACCGTATCCTGTTCGAACCGGAAGACGGCGCCGCAGCGGCACTTCATCATATGCTTGCGCGGATCGGGCGACTGTCGCTCGGTGGAAAAGCCTCGGGGCATCTCATCGATCTTGAAGTCGCGACCGGATGTGCGGCGGTCATCGGTCTCCGAAACCTCAGCAAAACCGGCGTGTCCACATTTCGCGCATTCCAGTTTCCGTGAATATCGATCTCGCGCAGCCATTCTCTTCCAATCCGGGACTCATATTGCGCTCCTTTTATCAGCGCTGCCGACGCTCTTGAAGGCTGCGGCCGACTTCCCTTCCTCCTTCCAATTCCAGAGATTGCAAGCCGGACAATATCGACCACAGAAAAAATCGTATTTTCTGCAAAAAAGGGATTGACCTGATGGCAGATGTCAGACCAATTTAGCATTCATGACCAAGGCCATGCTCACACCACTTCCCTCCATCGACCGCACGCAGCAAGTCATCGACGCGCTGTCGAGCTTCATCGAGTCCTCGAAGCTGCAGGCGGGCGATCGGCTGCCGACGGAACGAGAGCTGATGACGGCACTTTCCGTCGGGCGTTCGACGATCCGCGAAGTGATCACCTATTTCCAGGCGTTGGGGGTCATGGAATCGCGAAAAGGCAGCGGCACCTATCTGCTGAAGCCCGTTTCCAAGGCGACCATCCATATGCCGCTTTCGCTGGATCCCCCGCATTTGCGTGACGCGCTGCTGCAGACGCTCGAGGTCCGCCGCGGCATCGAATGCGAGGCCGGCATGGTGGCGGCGCGAAAGCGCACCGACGAAGATGTCGTCATCATCGAGCAGAAGCTCAACGAGATGGAGCGCGTCCACATCGCCAAGGGCACTTCCGGACCGGAGGACCTTGCGTTTCACCTGGCGGTCTACGACGCCACGCACAATCCGTTGTTCAGGCAACTTCTCGAGCAGATGCGCGAAACCTTCGAGCGCTTCTGGGATCACCCCTTCGACCGGGAGGACTTTGCCCGCCGGTCCTTTCCCTTTCACCGCACGCTGTTCAACGCCATCGTCGATCAGGATCCCGAGGCAGCGCGCGCCGAAACACTGAAAATTCTCGACGTGGTCGAGGAAGACATCAAGGAAATGTCCAAATGACTGACGGGTTAGAGCCGTTCGAACTTGCATCCCTCATCACGGCCCATGACGACGGCAATTTCGCCGAAGCCGTGGTACCACCGATCTTCCAGACATCGCTGTTCACCTTCTCCAGCTATGATGAGATGATCGCCTCCTACCGCGGCGAAAAGGTACGGCCGATCTACACGCGCGGCCTCAACCCGACGGTACGCATGTTCGAGGAAATGCTGGCAAAGCTCGAAGGGGCCGAGGATGCGCTCGGTTTCGCCAGCGGCATGGCGGCAATCTCGTCAGCCGTTCTGAGCTTTGTCGAGCCGGGCGACCGGATCGTTGCGGTCAAGCATGTCTATCCCGATGCCTTCCGCCTCTTCGGCACCGTTCTGAAGCGGATGAAGGTCGAAGTGACCTATGTCGACGGCCGCGACGAGGAAGCCGTCGCCAAGGCGCTTCCCGGCGCCAAGGTCTTCTATATGGAAAGCCCGACCAGCTGGATCATGGAAGCGCACGATGTCGGCGCGCTTGCGGCGCTTGCCAAGCAGCATGGCGTCGTCTCGATGATCGACAACAGCTGGGCAACTCCCTATTTCCAGCAGCCACTGAAGCTCGGCGTCGACCTCGTCATCCATTCCGCCTCCAAATATCTCGGTGGTCATAGCGATGTGGTCGCCGGCGTGGTCGCGGGCTCGAAGGAGATGATCGCGCGGCTGAAGGCCGAAGCCTATCCCTATCTCGGCGGCAAGCTTTCGCCCTTCGACGCCTGGCTTCTGATCCGCGGTCTGCGCACGCTGCCGATCCGCATGAAGGCGCACGAGGCTGCGGCGATGACGATCGCCAAGCGGCTGCAGGAGCTCGATGTCGTCGAGCAGGTCTGCCATCCGGGCCTTGCCAACCGCCTGCCCGCCGGCCTGAACGGAACCTCGGGCCTGTTTTCCTTCATCTTCCACGAAGGCGTCGATGTCCGCACCTTCGCCAACCACCTCAAGCTCTTCAAACTGGGTGTGAGCTGGGGTGGACATGAAAGCCTGATCGTGCCGGGCGAAGTCGTGCTGCAGCAAAAGGCTCAGCCGAATTCCGCACACGCATTCGGCATCAACGCGCGCTCCGTGCGTCTCCATATCGGCCTCGAAGGAACCGAAGCCCTGTGGAGGGAACTCGAGGAGGCAATCGCCGCCGCCTCGTGAATTAAGCAACCTGTGAGGAAAACCTAAAAGGGGAACAACATGAAAAGACTGATAACAGCAGCACTATTTACTGCCATGATGGCGGGCACCGCCTTTGCCGGCACGACTCTGAAGCTGGTGGAGGTGATCACGAGCCCGGAGCGCACCGAGACGCTCAAGTCGATCGTCGCCAAGTTCGAAGCCGCCAACCCAGGGACCAAGGTCGACATCATCTCCCTGCCCTGGAACGAAGCCTTCCAGAAGTTCGCCACCATGGTCTCGGCCGGTGACACGCCCGATGTCATGGAAATGCCGGACACCTGGCTATCGCTCTACGGCAACAACGGCATGCTCGAGAGCCTCGAGCCTTACCTGGCGAAATGGGAGCACACGAAGGAATTGACGCCGCGAGCCCTCGAGCTCGGTCGCGACGTGAAGAACACGGCCTATATGCTGCCCTATGGCTTCTACCTGCGTGCCATGTTCTACAACAAGAAGCTTCTGAAGGACGCAGGTGTCAGCGAGCCGCCGAAGACGTTGGACGATTTCGTCAAGGCATCGCAGGCAGTCTCGAAGCTGCCGGGCAAATACGGCTATTGCATGCGTGGCGGACCCGGCGGCCTGAACGGCTGGATGATCTTCGCCGCCTCCATGGCCGGCGACAACAAGTACTTCAAGGATGACGGCACTTCGACGATGAACAGCGCCGGCTGGGCCAAGGGCATCGAATGGATGGTCGATCTCTACAAGAAGGGATACGCGCCGAAGGATAGCGTCAACTGGGGCTTCAACGAAGTCGTCGCCGGTTTCTATTCCGGCACCTGCGCCTTCCTCGATCAGGATCCGGATGCCTTGATCGCCGTCGCTGAGCGCATGAGCAAGGACGATTTCGGCGTCGCACCGCTGCCGAAGGGTCCGGATGGCAAATCCTTCCCGACCATCGGCTATGGCGGCTGGTCGATGTTCGCCAGCAGCCAGAACAAGGATCTCTCCTGGAAGCTGATCGAAACGCTTGAGGGACCGGAAGGTAATCTCACCTGGAACAAGAAGATCGGCGCTCTCCCGGCCTACACGGCCGCGGAAAAGGACCCCTTCTACGCCGGCGATCAGTTCAAGGGCTGGTTCCAGGAACTGGCCGACAAGAACACCGTTCCCACTGTCATGCCGACCTATCTCGAAGAATTCGCCTTCTTCAAGGATTCGCTCGCCATCAAGACCTCGCAGCAGGCGATGCTCGGCGACATCTCGGCCAAGGACCTTGCCGACCAGTGGGCAGACTATCTGACCAAGGCGCAGCAGAAATTCCTCGCCAAGAAATAACCCGCGTGTTCGGCGGCGGAGCGATCCGCCGCCATTCCTGCCCTTGAAACAGACGGCGTCCGAACGCCGCGAACGGGAACTCTTGCAGATGACTTCGATCGCCGACACGCTCGACGGGCGGCATGACCGCAGACCGTGGCTGAAGCGCCTCGCCGACGCCTCGGAACCCTATCTCTACAGCGCGCCTGCCCTTATCCTCATCATTGCCGTGATGCTGGTGCCGCTAGCGATCGGCGTTTCCTATGCCTTTCGCGATATCCAGTTGCTCAATCCATTTTCCGGCGGCTTCATCGGCCTCCAGCACTTCCGCGACCTCGCAAAAGATGGCGCTTTTTACTGGGCGCTGAAGAACACGCTGTGGTGGACCGGTGCTTCGGTCGCTCTGCAGTTCGTCTTCGGGCTGATCCTGGCTCTCTTGCTGGACAAGCCATTCGTCGGCCGGTCTATCGTGCAGGCCTTGGTGTTCCTGCCCTGGGCCGTTCCCTCATTCCTCGCCGGCCTCAACTGGTCCTGGCTGTTCAACCCGGTCATCGGCCCAATACCGCATTGGCTCTATGCTCTCGGCCTGATGAGCGAGCCGGGCAATATCCTTTCCAATCCGCAATATGCAATGTGGGGGCCGATCGTCGCCAATGTCTGGTGGGGCATTCCCTTCTTCGCGATCACGCTTTTGGCAGCACTTCAGGCGATCCCGCGCGATCTCTATGAGGCGGCCTCGATCGATGGCGCCGGCTGGTTTGAACGCTTCCGCTCGATCACCCTTCCCTTCCTCGCGCCGACGATCGCCATCACGGTGCTCCTGCGCACTGTCTGGGTTTCAAACTTCGCCGACCTGATCATCGTCATGACAGGCGGCGGTCCGGCGGACCGCACGCAGATCGTCGCCAGCTACATCTTCACGCAGGCGTTCAGGCGGCTGGATTTCGGTTATGCCTCGGCCATCGCCCTGGTTCTGCTGGTGCTGCTGCTTGCCTATTCCATGCTGATCATCCTGCTGCGGCAGACCCTGCTGAAGGATTGAGCCATGAGACGATCCATCATCCCCACCATTGCACATCGACTGGCGATCCTCTGCTATGTCGTCTTCGCGCTCTTTCCGCTGTTCTGGCTGCTCAAGGTGTCGGTGACGCCGAATGACCTGCTCTATACGGAAGGCGTGCGCATGTGGCCGTCGCGCACGACCTGGGAACACTATTCCTTCGTGCTGCAGCACAGCGACTTCCCGACCTTCTTCAAGAACAGCCTGATCGTCTCCGCCTCGACGGCGATTGCGGTCACCATCTGCGCTTCCTTGTCGGGCTACGCGCTCTCGCGCTTCACCTTCCGCGCCAAATACTGGATCGTGGCGCTGATGCTGCTGACCCAGATGTTTCCGCTGGTCATGCTCGTCGCGCCGATCTTCAAGATCCTGACGCCGCTGCATCTGACGAACAGCCTGACCGGCCTCGTCGTCGTCTACACGGCCTTCAACGTGCCTTTCGCCACCTTCCTGATGCAGTCCTTCTTCGACGGCATTCCGAAGGATCTGGAAGAGGCTGCCATGATCGACGGCGCGACGCAGTTTACGGCCTTCAGGCAGATCATCCTGCCGCTCACCCTGCCCGGCATCGCGGCAACGCTCGGCTTCGTCTTTACGGCGGCGTGGAGCGAGTTGCTCTTTGCGCTGATGCTCATCAACGGCAACCAGGCTGCGACCTTCCCGGTCGGGCTTCTCACCTTCGTCTCGAAATTCTCCGTGGACTTCGGGCAGATGATGGCAGCGGGCGTCATGGCACTCATTCCGGCCGCACTCTTCTTCCTGCTCATCCAACGTTATCTCGTGCAGGGTCTCACGGCCGGCGCGGTCAAGGGTTAGTCAAATGGCATCGATCGATATCCAGAACGTCAAGAAAGCCTACGGCCACGTGCAGGTGCTGCACGACATCGATCTCAGGATCAAGGACGGCGAGTTCGTCGTCCTCGTCGGTCCCTCGGGATGCGGCAAGTCCACCTTGCTGAGGATGATTGCCGGCCTCGAAGACATCAGCGGCGGCGAAATCCGCATCGAAAAGAAACGTGTCAACGAGTTGCATCCGAAGGATCGCGACATCGCCATGGTGTTCCAATCCTATGCGCTCTATCCGCACATGAATGTAGCCGGCAACATGAGCTACAGCCTGCGGCTGCGGAAGATGGCGAAGGATACCATCTCCAAGGCCGTCGCCAACGCGGCAGCAAAGCTCGGTCTCGACCCACTGCTGGAACGCCGGCCGAAGGCGCTCTCCGGCGGTCAGCGTCAGCGTGTTGCCATGGGCCGCGCCATCGTACGGCAGCCGAAAGCCTTCCTGTTCGATGAGCCTCTTTCGAACCTCGATGCCCGTCTGCGCGAGCAGATGCGCGCCGAAATCAAGAAGCTGCACGGCGATCTTAAAGCCACGTCGATCTATGTCACCCACGACCAGATCGAGGCGATGACGCTGGCGGACCGCATCGTAGCCATGCATGGCGGCGTGGTGCAGCAGGTCGGCAGCCCGCTTGAGCTTTACGATCGTCCTGCCAATCTGTTCGTTGCCGGCTTCATCGGGTCCCCCGGCATGAACTTCCTCGATGCGACCTATGAGGGAAATGGCGTCAAACTCAAGGACGGCACGCTCGTGCCGCTTTTGGAGCCGCTGAAACTGGCTGCAGGGACGAAGGTGACGCTCGGCATTCGCCCGGAGCATGTCGTGCTATCTTCCGACCCGTCCGGCATGGCTGCCAATGTCGAACTCATAGAGCCGACCGGCTTCGGCATCATCCTGCATCTTTCGCTGCACGGCCTGCCCTTCAAAGTGTTCACGCTGGATCGCACCGCATTGAGTGCCGGCAACCGGGTCAATGTCACATTCCCGTCGCAGCACCTGCATGTCTTCGACGAGGAAGGAAAAAGGGCGGCTTGAACGCCGTCCTTGCTACCACAATCGCTTAGAGCACCTCGCGCGGTGCCAGACCGATGGAACTTTGACGCGCGTATTTGACGGCTGCCGGTGTCGCAGAAGTTTCATTCTGATGCGACACTATGAACTCCTCAATAGCTCCGGGAGGATGTCATGCCGCTCAACAATTACGCCGTTCTCAAGGGCCGGCCCATCAACAACCGATTGGCAACCGGCTCAAGCCCACATTATCAAGTGCTGGTCTCGGAAAACGGAACGCTGTACCGCATTGCGATCAATGTGCGCTCGCAGGACGGGAGCGAGGTCGAATTCCTCGTGCGCTCGCGTTTCGAGCATCCGATCACGGCGCAGTTGGCGGAACTGCCGGAGGGATTGCACCCGACGCCAAGCCAGCCCGGCGGAGTGGCGCTCGATTTTATCCGTGGCAACCTCATGCAGCCCTGGGAACTGAAGCCGCTTCCGATTTCTGCGGCAGGCCCGGACAATGATCTCAACGAGAAGATTGATAGCTATATCCAGCGCGCCATGTCGGACGAACAGGCGATGATCTATGCTTTCGGCGAGACCTGGGGACCTGAGAACGACAAGGCGGACCAATATTTCGGCTTCAAGCCCGGCCGTGGCATTCATGATATCCATTTCAACCAAGGCAATCCGCCCGGCAAATATGCCTCTCAAAACGGTCCCTGGCAGGATGGCGGCCTGATACTGGAATTCCCCCGCGAGCAGCAATGGGTCGCCATCTTCATGAAATTCCAGACACAGGCATGGCATTCGCACGACACGGATGGCTCGGTCATCGTTCAGCAGGATGCGGACCATCCGAACCTGCCGCACGCGCCGATCGATCGCGACGCCATTCCCACCTTCGATGTCCCGGATGGGCTGGTGCGTATCATCGCGGCCTATGTCAACGACGTGAAGACGCCGGAGCGAGAGACCGTCACGCTGCTGAATACAGCCGATGTGCCCGTCGATCTCACGGGATGGCAAATCAAGGACAAGCAGAAGAACGCAATGGCCTTGAGCGGCTCGATCGCTGCAGGCGCGACCGAGGTCGTCGAAATCCAGCCGCCAGTCGCCCTATCCAACAAAGGCGGGATCATCACTCTGCTCGACGCACAGGGCCTCAAGGTCCACGGCGTCTCCTATACTAAGGAACAGGCCAGGCAACCCGGACGGACCATCCCATTCCAGGGGTGAGAGTTTCGGCAGCAATAGAGGCCAATGTCCGGCGTTGCCCGGCGCGCGAGCGCCGGGCTGATCCGTCATCAGGCGAAAGGCTCGGTCGGCCCCTTGGATGGCTGAGTGAACCAGCGCGGCCCGTCTTCCGTCATGTAGATATGGTCCTCGAGACGGATACCGAATTTCTGCGGGAAGACGATCATCGGCTCGTTCGAAAAGCACATGCCTGCGGCAAGCGGAGTCGCGTTGCCGCGCACGATATAGGGCTCTTCGTGGATATCCAGTCCCAAGCCATGGCCGGCGCGATGCGGCAATCCTGGCATCTTGTAGTCCGGCCCTAGCGAATGTTTCGCAAGAACTGCGCGAGCCGCATCATCGAGGCTAGAGCAGGCAGCGCCGAGCTTGGCGGCGTCGAAGACCGCCTGCTGCGCCTCGCGCTCGATTGCCCAGGCTTCCTCGAAGGCGGTATCGCCGGCCTCCAGTTTGTAGGTTCGCGTCAGATCCGAGTGATAGCCATCGATCCGGCAGCCGGTGTCCACCAGGATTACATCGTCTTCACGGAGCGTCTGATCACCATCGGCACCATGCGGCAGCGACGTCGCCTCGCCGAAGGACACGATGCAGAAGGTCGAGCCGCCGGAAGCGCCAGCTTCGCGATGCCGCCGATCGATGAATTCCACGACTTCGGAAGCGCGAATGCCCGGCTTGAGCAGAGCGTGAGCCTGCTTATGGACGTCAAGCGTCAGGTTCATCGCATAGCGAATGAGCGCGATCTCGGCCGGAGACTTGATCCGGCGAAGGCGATTGATGATCGGCCCGCCATTCGTCAGCCTTTCGGCTCCGAGCTTTGCAGCCAGGGCATGGTAGTAGAAGAGCGGCATGCTGTCGTCGAGCGCGAGAATGCCGCGATCGCCGAGCAGACTTGCGACGAGGGCTGCACTGCTTTCCTCTTCCTGCCACACGAGGATTTCGGCCGGCAGATGCGGCAGGGTCTCGACACGACTGCGCTCGAAACCGGGGACGATGTAGTAGAGCCCGGTCGGCGTCACCAGCGCCCCAAGAAAGCGTTCGCTTGCATGCCAGACGAGGCCGGTGAAATAGCGCAGGCTCTCGCTTGGCCCGAGCAGCATACCTGCCAAGCCTTCCGCTTCAAGAACCTGGCGAAGTCGCGAAAGGCGCGCCTGCCTTTCCTCTTCGGTGATCCTGGGGACTGGATGTTGCCACGACATTCCTCAACTCTCCTCAATATTCTCAGCCGAATGCGTTCTGCGCCGTACACGGCGCGATGATTTCGACACTAATAGCCTTGTGGGCAAAATGTCGACAACGAAAACGGCCGCGGAGTCAGCATTGCGATCGCTAAATTATCTGACAGCGCGAATGCGGCGCCAGTGGTTGATTGTCTCCATCGAAACACATGATCGAGGAGATCATCATGCAAACTCCAGGCATCGCAATTCCTTCCGCGCACATCCGCATTTCAAGCAAACCGCGACGCAAGTTGCTTTCAGCGCTCATGGGCGTGGCGGGCCTGCTTGCACGCAAGGTGGCAGAACGGCGCAACCGAAATGCACTCATGGAGCTTTCGGACGATCAGCTGAAGGATATAGGCCTTTCACGCGGTCAGGCCGGGAGCGACGTTCATATTTACAGCCGATACTAAAAGGATGATGCAGGACGTGCTAGCTTTATGCAGCGCGACCGGCATCTGCGGCACAATGGGGATTGCGGAATGTCACTGATTTCGACAGCTCTGCTGCTGAAAACGAATACGGTTATTATCCGCGATGTCGTGTGCAACGGCGAATGCCGTCACAAGAGCGACGAGGAGTGTGCGCATAGAACAAGCCTCGTCTATCCCTACCGCGGCGTCTTCAAGCGCCATATCGGCCAAAACGATGTGGTTGCCGAGGCCAATCAGGTCGTGTTCTTCAATCGCGGACAGGACTACAGGATCAGTCACCCTGTCGAAGGCGGAGATTCCTGTCTCGATCTTTCTATCGACGAGGCCGTCCTTCACGAACTTGCGCCGACTGACCAGGTGCAGACCGGCGAAGACCTTATCTTTCGCCGGCAGCGCCGTCGCATCGACCCGCGCGCCCAGGCCCTGGTCGCACTTCTTCGGCATGGGCTGAGCCGCAATATAGCCGAAAGCCTCGAGGGCGAGACCCTGGCTCTGACACTGGTGCGCCGCTCGCTCGGTGAGCGGACGTCGCATGCGGCCGGCGCGAGCTTTGGCCGGCAGAAGCTTGTCGATCGCGCGAAGCTTGTCCTGTCGTCGGACCTCGCCCGTCGATGGACGCTTGCCGAAATCGCCAAGGAAGTCGGCGTATCGCCGGTGTACCTGACGCAGGTTTTCCAGCAGGTCGAGGCCGTGCCACTCTATCGCTATCAATTGCGGCTGCGCCTGGCGCGTGCCCTTGACCTTCTCGGCCAGTGTGACGATCTCACGATGCTCGGCCTTGATCTTGGTTTCTCCAGCCACAGCCATTTCAGCGCCAGTTTCAAGCAGACCTATGGTCTGACTCCGGCTGAATTCCAGCACTCGGCACAATTGAAGCCAAAGCGCTATACAGCTCGCTAAAGATTTCGACAGCGCCGACGCGGTGTTCGGTGATCTGATGATCCTGCCCCCTATTGGGGAGTTGCTTGGGAAAGGATCACGACATGAAGAAGACGACATGCGCTGCCTGCGACTGCGAACTTGGCGCCGATACCATTAAGGTCAATCTTGGCGGCAAATCGGTCGAAGTCTGCTGCGAGGAATGTGCCGTCGCACTGCGGGAAGCCGATCAATCGACGTCGGCGTCCTCCGTCAGCAAGGAATAGAGGCGCAGCTCAACTGGTAGAAGCCGCGCCTTGGGCGCGGCTTCTTTCGTAGATGAAATTGTAATGAAGTGTTGCCGCGCGGCTCCCAGCAAACTTCGTTCGCAACATTCCCTTGCCAAGAAATACTCGGAAATGTCAGGACCTATTGCGTTCACACGGCCTCGATAGCCTCAGCATCAGTCAATCGGAATGAAGGCACTGAACATGAGGCAACGACACATCGTCGCAACTTTGATGATAGCAGCGATCGGCGGTATAGCCGCTTCTGCTCTTGCTGCCGGGCCGGCCGCAACACCGGAGGCGCAGCCTCCAGCCGGCATCGAAGCCCCGCAGCCCGCGCCGGACCAGGCACCACCCGCCGGTTGGCCGGGGCCTGGTCCGCATTTCGGAGCACCGATGATGGGCTTTGGTGACGGCAGGCCCATGCCGCCATTCGGCCCGCCCGGCGGCTTTCCTCGCGGGCCGAATCCGGCACTGGAGCTTGCCGGCAAGCTGTCGGCCATGGAAACGCTGATCGGCATTCGCAGCGCCCAACTCGATGCGTGGAGGGACTACACCAACGCACTGACAGATTTTCTGGCGTTTCCGAAGCATCGGCCGCCCGGCCCGCCGCTCCCGAATGAGGATGCTGCACCGCCGTCCGGCCAGGACGGCGACAACCAGCCGGACAGGCAGAAGGAACTCTTTGGCGAACGCATGGCCGACTTCGCGTTGGATCAAGCCGCTAAGGCAACTGTCCTGAAGGAGAAGGCCACAGCCCTGCGCAGCGCGCTGACCGCCGATCAACTTGCAAAGCTGGAGAATGTCGAGCGATCCCTCATTCCCGGACCGCATGCATTTCGTGATCGACGCTAGACGGCCCGATCGGCCGGAACTCGCTAGATAACCAAGGCTATTTCTCTCCTCTTCCAACCGATCGAGATCCCCCCGGACGCCCTTGTCGGTTGGAAGGAGCGGCCCGTCAAAGGGCCGAATGGCCCGGGAGCGCCCCGCCCGGCGTTCCCGGGCCAATAGCGCGAGCCTCGCGCCCTTTTCCAAAATGCCCTGCCATCATATTGAGACGGCAAGGCTGAGGCCAAACCGACAAAAACCTTGCAATTCTCCCACTGATGGAAGCAGCCCGAAGTTCAGGTGCCTCGCGCACTTATCCTAAGCGCCGCGGCCCACGCTGCGGCACTTAGGTCAGCAATTTGCAAGGCGTACGATATTCCGCGCTATCCAGGGACGAACTATTCGGGGGGGTCTCGGCATGCCCGAGCTGTAATCCGGCTTCGCCATTCGTGTTGGGGGCGCCATGGCGAAGCCGGGTACGCGGGGCGATCAAAGCCTGATTGAGCCAAGCATGTGATCGACTGCAATTCTACAGGAGTCGATGCTTTAAATATTTCTGAATGTTTCTCAAATGGGGCGTTTTAGAGAAATTTGGTGTCTTGGCTTTTCCACTTGAGTATTACCTTTTGATAAGTTCTGCAAACTTAATTTGATATTACCATCTTCTGAAATGTAGAAAACATTACACAAGTAAGCTCTCTCTACGCAAAACTCCGATGCTGAACTGGAGCGCTCTCATTTGTTAAAACCGGGTGCGGAAACACTATAATGTCCGTGTTTCTCCCTAGCCACGGGAGATCCGGATCATATTTTCAGTAAGTGTCTTGGCCTTCACTTCAAGGAGAGGCCGCAGTGCGCTTCACAGCAATTTGGCTTTCGGCTCAGCTCGCGGATCTGCCAGCCGCGCTCTTGAATGACACCACCTGCTCCAGGCCCTTGGGTTGCCGGTTGCGCACGGTGATCTCTCCTCCGAAGCGGGTGACGATTTCACGCGCGATGGCCATGCCGAGACCGGCGCCGGGAAAGGACTTTTGTCTGGCAATGTCGATACGGAAAAAGGGCTCGAAGACCTGATTGAGGCGCTCCTCGGGAATGCCAGGGCCGGTGTCGGTGATCCTCACCACCGCCCTGCTGCCAAGATGCGTGACAGTCACCATCGCCGATTGGCCATGCGTGGCAGCGTTTATGAGAAGATTGCGCAGTGCTCTTGTGACCGCCAGCGGCCCAGCGCTGATCGTCGCAGGTTCCAGCTCGCCGCTCTCGACGTGCATGTCGATCGCCTTGAGTTCCGTGACGATATCCTTCACGATCGCATCGAGCCTGACCTGCTCCAGGCTGTCGCTGGAGATCTCTTCCCGCACCAGCCCGATCGCGCTATCGGCGATCCTGTCGAGCTCCTCGAGGTCGGCGAGCCATTTCTGCCGCTCCTCATCGTTCTTGATGAATTCCGCTCGCAAGCGCATCCGCGTCATTGGCGTCCTGAGATCATGCCCCGCGGCCGCAACGAGCCGCATGCGGCTTTCCGTGGCGGCCTTTACCCTGGCCGACAGACCATTGAGCGCCTGTGCGGTAACACGAATTTCACCAGGCCCGGTTTCCGGTATATGCGGCAGCGTGCCGTCGGGGTTGACGGCCGCCACTGCCTGCTCCAGCAAACGCAGCGGCTTCATGAGCTTGGACGCGGCAAAGATCGAAACCAGCACGCTGCCGATGATGATCAGGCCTAGCCATTCCGCAAGGATTTTCCAGCCCCCCGGCGGCGGCCCGTGCTGCGGCATCGGCATGATAAGCCATGTCCCGTCATCGAGCTTCAGCGACGCAATCATCTCGCCTGTCGACTGATGGGATATGATCGCCTGACGCATGCCGGAGATGCGAAGCAGCGCCTCCATGAGAAAGCGCGACAGTTCTTCATCGCGTGGGCCATCGGCGGGAACGGGCGCGACCACCAGGCCAGCCGATGTCGCCGAGGCCCTGTCCTTCTCCGCGAAGGTCGCAAGAATGGCGAGCTGACGGGCCATGGGCTGGATCATCATATCCGGGCGCGGACCCCGCATGACGAGGCTTGCCACCAAAGACGAGGAGATGACGACCAGAACGATGGCCGTCAGCAGGAGCAGCGCCAGACGCGCACCCAGCGACCTCATGAATCGCCCTTTATCGCCGTCACCGGTACGACGAGCTGATAGCCGCCGTTACGGATCGTTCGGAAGATCGGCTCGTCGGTTGTTTCGGAAAGCTTGCGGCGCAGCCTGCTCATCAGGACATCGATCGAGCGGTCGGCGGGATCGCGATCGCGCCCCTGCGTCAGGTCAAGCAATTGATCGCGCGACAGCAATCGGCCGGCACGCTCCAGAAATGCCTTGAGCAGATCGAATTCGGCTCCGGTCAGCGAGACGACCTCGCCATTGCTTCTAGTCACGCGGCGAAGCTGCGGATCGAGCATCATATCCCCGAACTGGAATCGCCTTTGTTCGGGTTCGATCGAGAGATCTTCAGTCGTGCGACGCAGGACGGCGCGAATACGCGCCGCCAGCTCGCGCGGATTGAATGGCTTGCCGAGATAATCGTCGGCTCCGATCTCAAGTCCGAGAATTCGATCGATGTCCTCCTTGAGCGCGGTCAGCAGGATGACCGGCACCCGGGGACGGCGGTTTCTGAGGTCGCGGCAGAGATCGAGCCCGGACCCGTCCGGGAGCATCACATCGAGAACCAGCAGATCGGGATGGCGGCGGTTGAGCGCATCGTTGCAGCCGCGAAGATCACTTGCCGTCGACACGCGGAAACCTTGCTCCTCCAGATATCGGCTGAGGAGCGAGCGGATCTCGTGGTCGTCATCGACTATCAGAATATCCGGCGCAGCGATCGCATTCATAGATTTCATCCCATTTTCCAACCGTTATACAAACTATAGATCCGCTGAAAAGAAGGGTTTTGCGGCATGAATACGGAAATTCCCACGCGGGAAACGTTAGTTTACAAAATTCCCGCAGGCAGAAATGTTGAGCAATGAAATAATGCCATCGAGCAAAACAGGTGCGCACGCTCACTATATCACGCCACCCTTAGCCGTTCGACACTCCAGCCCGAAAGCCGAAGATCTGACCGTGGCAATCCACCTCCGCGCCGAAGAGGAATCGGTCATTCCAGCGGCTAGTCAGCAATCGATATGGGGACCGAAGATGAGATGGAAGAGTTCAGACTACCGCTGACGACCAAATTATTTTGGAGGCACGAGACTCAAGCAAGATATGGGCGCTGAACTGATTGCGGACTTCCCGCCGCAAGGGCTTTAGAGGCGCACCCCGCGCCGGGGCGCGCCCTCTAAGTCAAAAGATGAAGAAAGTCGAAGGCGGAACCTGCAACGCGGCAGCGATCCGCCGAAGTTTTGCCGGATCGGCATCGGCGCCGGCTTCGATCTCAACAATTTCCTCATTGGTGAGGCCACAGGTCTCAGACAGATCAGCAATCGTATAGCCGATAGCTTCCCGCGCCTGCCGCACAGCAGCTGCAATTTCACCATGCGGAACGGTGGAAGCTTTTGAACTATCGATATTATTCTGAGTAATGGACATGAAATTTCTCCTTCCAAAGTCCACCGGCAAAATCAATGCCGGGTGAAGGCAGCTATTGCAGCCATGGAGCATAACGACCCAAACAAATGTGGCCGAGCGCTGGGTCAATATAGGCATCAATGCGGCATAGGCAAGCATCGAAGCGCATGGCAGCTGAGATCCTGGCATATAGCTCGCTTGGCACGGTCAGAATGGACAAACATTCGGTTGCATTATCGCAAGGCAACAACTACAGGCACCATCACTCAAACTGAATAAGCGCTGGCCGCAAATGGGAAGAACACGGCACCCAGCCCTCAAGGCATTATTGGCTCGGCTACTTTTTACCGTTCGACTTGGATATTTTTCGTTCGGCTGCGAGCAGAAGCCCCTTCAGCTCCGGTTCGCGCACGCGACTTGCCGCTTCGATGAAGGAGACCCATTCGCTACGGCGCTGGCCTTTTTCGGGAAAATCCTGAAAAACCTGTTCGACGTCGAGCAGGTGCAATCCGACGACGCAGGGAACGCAATTGCCGTCGCCAAGCTGCTTCAGGTAGGTGAAGTAGCCGAAAGGCTTCTTCTTCACCTTGCCGCGCACGCCGGCCTCCTCAAAAGCCTCGATTGCTGCGACCTCGTGCGGCTTCTTGCCCTTGATCGGCCATCCCTTGGGCACGATCCAGCGACCGCTTTCCCGGCTCGTGACCATAAGAACCTCGGCAGTACGGTGCTCCGGCACCCTTCTATAGCAGATGGCGGCATATTGCTCGTAGACGGGGCCATGAAGCAGGGCGTCCGCATGCAATGCAAGTTCGGAAAGAAAACTCTCTGAACGCCTCAAGGCCTTTTCCTGCGCTGACAATGAAGACGCCATGCTGCCGACTACCCGCGACCTCGCCGCCCGCCGCAAAGCCGCCGCGAAATTCGCAGACGCGTGCTCATCAAAACTTTCTGCGCCACGCTGCCCTCCTGTCCCTTCTGCGGCTCTGCCGAAATTCGCAATTGTCAGCATCATGCTGTGAGCCGTTGCAATGACAGTATTATGAAGGCAGCTGTTGATCATGGCCTTGTGATCGGGGCAGGAGCTGACAATCCAGTCAGGCGCTGAAACTGAAAACGGCCCCGAGAGGGGCCGTTTCGCACTTGGGGGCATCGACGGGAGGCTTATTCTGCCGCCTGCAACGCCGGTATCTCGATCTCTTCACTCAATTGCCCCGCCATGGCGGCGGCAAACTTGGTCTGGTCGAGTTCGTTTTCCCAGCGGGCAACCACGATCGTAGCGACCGCATTGCCGACGAAGTTGGTCAGGGCACGGCATTCCGACATGAAGCGATCGATGCCGAGAATCAAAGCCATGCCGGCGATCGGCACCGAAGGCACGACTGCAAGCGTCGCGGCCAGCGTGATGAAGCCCGCGCCGGTGATGCCGGCCGCCCCCTTGGAGCTCAGCATGGCCACGAGCAGCAGCAGGATCTGGTCGCCGAGGGACAAGGGCGTATCGGTCGCCTGGGCAATGAAGAGTGCCGCCAGCGTCATATAGATGTTGGTGCCATCGAGGTTGAAGGAGTAACCCGTTGGGATGACGAGGCCAACGACCGAGCGCTTGCAGCCCGCACGCTCCATCTTGTTCATGAGGCCGGGCAATGCGGCTTCCGAGGAAGACGTGCCAAGGACGAGCAACAACTCTTCCTTGATGTAGCGGATCAGTGCCAGGATGGAGAAGCCGTTGTAGCGGGCGACAGCGCCGAGCACGACGAGCACGAACAGCAGCGACGTGGCATAGAAGGTGCCGATCAGGAATGCCAGATTGGCGATCGTGCCGATACCGTATTTACCGATGGTGAAGGCCATGGCGCCGAAGGCACCGATCGGAGCAAACTTCATCAGCAATGCGACCATGCGGAAGATCGGGGTAGTCAGCGCCTGCAGGAAATCGGTTACGGGACGGCCGCGCTCGCCGGCAGCGCCGAGCGCGATGCCGAAGATGACCGAGAAGAACAGCACCTGGAGAATATCGCCCTTGGCGAAGGCGCCGACGATCGTGTCGGGAATGATGTTCATCAGGAAGCCGACGACGGAGGCATCATGAGCCTGCGCCGCATAATTGTTGACTGCCTTCGTATCCAGCGTCGCCGGATTGATATGCATGCCAGCGCCCGGCTGCAAGACGTTCGAGACGATGAGGCCGACAATCAGCGCCAGGGTCGAGAAGGTCAGGAAGTAGATGAAAGACTTGCCGACGACACGGCCGAACTTCTTCAGATCCGACATTCCGGCAATGCCGGTGGTGACCGTCAGGAAGATGACGGGTGCGATGACCATGCGCACGAGCTTAATGAAGGCATCGCCGAGCGGCTGCAGCGACGCGCCAAACTGCGGATAGTAATGGCCAAGCAGAATGCCGGCGGCGATTGCGGTCAGGACCTGCACATAGAGATGCCGGTAAAAGGGAAGTTTGCCGCGCGTTTCGGCGGCAGCGATGGGAGCAATCATGATGTCCTCCGTTAAGCCCAACCGATCTCTCGGCCCTCCGGGCGACGACTAGAATTCAACAGCCTCCGACTGTTCCATTTTTCCTTGCAATGAGCGTGCCAGATGAATTGCACCGAGATAATCCATTGATTTATATGAGTTTAAATTCTCTCAGCTGAAATGCGCCTCCGGATTTGTGCGAAAATCCACACAGCAAGAATTGCGCCGTGCGCGAAAACATGCACAATGTGAGAATGCTGCAGCAGCCGGCGACAGGACGATTTTTGACACCAGAGCAACTGGGACGGCGATCCCGGCAGGTCTGGCTTGTCTTTGCGCTGCTATGCGCAGCCATCATCGCCGCCGCCTTGTACGGTGCCAGCTATTACGGTCGCCTCACAGCCCTCGAAATGCTGCAAAGGCAGGGACATACGGATGCGAACCTCAAGGTTGCTCTCCTGCGGGCGGTGCTTGAGCGTCCGCGCGCACTGCCGCTGTTGCTGGCGGATGATCAACAGGTGCGCGATGCACTAGCAAGACGGCAGGACGATGCCGTCATCGCTCTTGACCGCAAACTGGAAAGCCTGGTCTCCGGCACGAGCGCTTCGGTTCTCTATGTCGTCGGCAAGGACGGCATCGCCATGGCCTCGAGCAATTGGCGCGAGCCGCTGAGCTTTGTCGGCAATGATTATTCGTTCCGCGACTATTTCCGTAAAGCCATGGAGGCGGGAACAGCCGAGCATTATGCGCTCGGCACCGTCAGCAATCGCCCGGGCCTCTATATTTCCCGTCGCGTCGGCGATGCCGGTTCGGCCTTGGGCGTCGTTGTGGTGAAGATGGAATTCGATCAGCTGGAAGCCGATTGGAGCGAGACCGGACGCCCTGCTTACGTTATCGACGAACGTGGTATCGTGCTGATTACGAGCCTGCCCTCCTGGCGCTTCATGGCGGCGGGGCCGCTTTCACGCGAGGAAGCCGCCGCGATTCGAAAGAGCCTGCAATTTGGCGCGGCACCCCTCTCGCAGCTGCCAATCAGCCGTCCCAAGCCCATAGGTCCGGATGCGACCATTATGCGCGCCGTTTTGCCGGGCAGCAGTGCCGCCGAATATTTGCAGCTGACGACCGCGATCCCATCGACACCCTGGCGGCTCGGCTACCTGATACCGACCGACCAGGCGATAGCGTCCTCGGTGCGCGAGACACGCTTTCTCACTTTGACCGTGTTGCTGCCGATCCTGGCATTCGCAGCTTTCCTGCTGCGCAGGCGTGATGTTTCTGCGATGCAGATCGCCGTCAGCAGGATCGCCCGCGAGGAGCTGGAGCGGCGGGTACTCGAACGTACCGAAGATCTCAGCCGCGCGCGCGATCGCCTGGAGGCGGAGATTGCCGATCACCGCACGACAGAGGCGAAGCTGCAGGGGGTTCAACAGGATCTCGTGCAGGCCAACCGCCTTGCCATTCTCGGTCAGGTCGCGGCCGGCGTCGCCCATGAAATCAACCAGCCCCTCGCAACGATCCGCGCCTATGCGGAGAATGCCAGCGTCTTCCTCAAGCGGCAGCAGACTGAACCGGTCAAGGAGAACCTATCCTCCATCGCGGCACTGACGGAGCGGATCGGAACGATCACCGAGGAGCTCAAGGCCTTTGCCCGGAAGGGACGAACGGCGCCCGAGCCGGTGGACATGAGAAGCGTCATCGAAGGTGCTGTCGTTCTGCTCAGAAGCCGTTTCGCTGGCCGCCTCGACGCCCTCAAGATTGAACTGCCGCCGACGGGGGTCAACGTCGTCGGCACCCGGATCCGGCTTGAGCAGGTCTTGATTAACCTCTTTCAGAACGCGCTGGAAGCCCTCGAAGGCCGGGATCACGCCAAGGTCGAAGTCTCGGTGGACGAGACGTCGGATGACGTCGAGATCATCATCTCCGACAACGGACCCGGCATTCCAGCCGCAATCCTCGACTCGCTGTTCACGCCGTTCAATACCTCCAAGGAAAAGGGCCTCGGCCTCGGCCTTGTCATTTCCAAGGATATCGTCGTCGATTATGGCGGCCGTATCGAGGTCGAAAGCAGCAGCAGCGGAACCCGTTTCACCATTCATTTGCGCAAGGCCACGACATGAACGACAGCTCTCCGGTCTTTCTCATCGACGATGACAGGGATCTGCTGAAGGCAACGAAGCAGACGCTGGAACTGGCAGGCTTTGCCGTCTCGGCCTTCTCTGCGGCGAGCGACGCTTTAGGCGCTCTCGAACCGGGTTTTGCCGGGGTCGTCGTCTCCGATATCCGCATGCCGCAAATGGATGGACAGCAGCTCTTTGCCCACATCAAGAAACGCGATGACGATCTGCCCGTCATCCTGATGACCGGCCATGGCGATATTCCGATGGCGGTGCAGGCCATCCAGGATGGCGCCTATGATTTCATTGCCAAGCCGTTTGCCACGGACAGGCTGGTGCAAAGCGTGCGGCGAGCCGCAGAAAAGCGCCGGCTCGTTCTTGAAAACCGCTCGCTCCGCCTCGCCGCCGAGCAGGCGCAGGGCGATCTGCCGCTGATCGGCCAGACTCCGGCCATGGAGCGGCTGCGCCATACCTTGCGGCAGATCGCCGATACGGACGTCGATGTGCTTGTGACCGGTGAGACGGGCAGCGGCAAGGAAGTGGTGGCAAGCCTGCTGCATCGCTGGAGCCGTCGCGCAAAGGGCAATTTCGTTGCGCTGAACTGCGGGGCACTCCCCGAAACCGTGATCGAGAGCGAGCTTTTCGGCCACGAGCCGGGCGCGTTCACCGGCGCGCAGAAGAAGCGCATCGGCCGCATCGAACATTCAAGCGCCGGTACGCTGTTTCTCGACGAGATCGAAAGCATGCCGCCGGCGATTCAGGTGCAGATGCTGCGCGTGCTGGAAATGCGCGAAGTGACGCCGCTCGGTACGAACGAGGTTCGCCCCGTCGATCTGCGGGTGGTGGCGGCGGCCAAGGTCGATCTCGGCGATCCCGCCCAGCGTGGGGATTTTCGCGAGGATCTCTATTATCGCCTCAATGTCGTCACGCTCTCCATCCCGCCGCTGCGCGAGCGGCGCGATGATATTCCCCTACTCTTCAGCTATTTTGCCGAGCGTGCCGCCAATCGCTTCAAGCGCGAGCCGCCGGCCATTTCCAGCACAGCCCGCCGCCATTTGCTGCAGCACGACTGGCCGGGAAACGTTCGCGAGCTCTCCCATTTTGCCGAACGCCTGGTGCTCGGCCTCGAAACCGCAGCCGCGCCGAAACCCGGTGACGCGCCTGCCACGGATACAGCATTATCCCTACCCGCCCGGATGGAGCGCTATGAGGCCGAGCTCATTCGCGAGACGTTGTCGCAGAACAACGGCGATGTCCGCCGCACTATCGAAGCTCTGGGGATTCCGAGGAAGACCTTCTACGACAAGCTTCAGCGCCACGGCATCGTCAGAGGTGACTTTGCGGGTTTTGACGGAAGCGAACGGCAGGGCTCGTAAGCAGGCACTCCAAAACGAAAACTCGCGGCCTTGAGCCGCGAGCATCCCTGAATCAAGGCAAGGATCTAAGGGTCAGCCCACGGCTTCGATCTTGTCCTGTGTTTTCGTGTCGAAATCGCTGGCATCATGACGCTCGCGCAATTGCCCGGAAGGATCGCCCGACATACGGTTGACCATGCGGCCGCGCTTGACGGCAGGGCGCGAGTAAATCTGCTCGGCCCAGCGCTGAACATTCTTGTAATCCTGGACCTGCAGGAATTCGCCTGCGCCATACTGCCAGCCCTTGGCAAGGCCGCCGTACCAGGGCCAGATTGCCATATCGGCAATGGTGTATTCGCTGCCGGCGATATATTCGCTCTCGGCGAGGCGACGATCGAGCACGTCGAGTTCGCGCTTCACTTCCATGGCGAAACGATCGATCGCATATTCGATCTTCGTCGGCGCATAGGCATAGAAATGGCCGAAACCGCCGCCGAGATAGGGTGCGCTGCCCATCTGCCAGAACAGCCAGGACAGGCATTCGGCGCGAGCCGGTTGCTCGGTCGGCAGGAAGGCGCCAAATTTTTCGGCGAGATACATCAGAATTGAAGCGGATTCGAAGACGCGGATCGGCTTGGGGCCGCTGCGGTCGAGCAAAGCGGGAATCTTCGAATTCGGATTGATCTCGACGAAGCCGCTGCCGAACTGGTCGCCTTCGCCGATCCTGATCAGCCAGGCGTCATATTCGGCGCCCCTATGACCAAGCGCCAGCAGCTCCTCGAGCATGATCGTGACCTTCACGCCGTTTGGCGTACCGAGCGAATAGAGCTGAAGAGGATGCCGGCCGACAGGCAATTCCTTTTCATGGGTCGGCCCGGCGATTGGACGGTTGATATTGGCGAACTGGCCGCCATTCGCCTTGTTCCAAGTCCAGATCTTCGGCGGCGTATACTCGGCAGAACCGGTCATGGGCATCCTCCTTGTTCGGTGAATCAGGTTGAGGTGATCTTCGATGTAGCGCGCTACGCCTGTCGCACATAGTGACGTCGGTTCATTTTTACGAGAGGCGCACGCGATGCCTTTGATGGTCTTGGACAGAACAAAAAAGCCTGCCGCGGGAGGAGGTGCGGCAGGCTTTCTTCAAGAACCGAACAGCGGATGGGAGGAGGAGTTCCGCTGTTCACGCAGACGACCTTGGGAGGAGGAGAAGGGCGCCTGCAAAGCGAAGGGATGCGGGAGGAGGTGCATCGCTTCGATGGATTAAACATACCAGTCTTTTGCTCAGTTGATAGGCATTTCTTTGCAAGACAGCTATGCGCTATGCGAAAAGCAGAAAGCTCGACTGGAGCATTTTTCGGCAGAGAGCACGGTTCGGGCTTTCATGCGGACAAAACAAAAGCGCCTGCTCGGGAGGAGGCAGGCGCTCGCAAAATACAGCTTATAACTTAGCCTTGCCGACTGTCAGCCAGCGAGGGCTGCGCGGGCAACATTGCGGATTTCGCCGCGATCGATACCCAGATCGTGCAGTTCGCGGGTAGACATACGGCCCAGTTCAGCGACCGTCTGACGGTACTTGCGCCAGTTATTGAAAGAGCGTGCTACGTTCATGATGATCCCCTTTCCTTGGGCATTCGAAGCTGAGCTGCCGTGCTTGGCGCTTCGTTCACTTCGATGAGACACATATAGTCCAACCTCCTGCTCTTTGGCAGCGCCAAGGCTTCACTGCACCCATGCATCGAGTGCATGGATTAATGCGGCTCCGGTGACACCCGTCACGACCGGCCAACCACATCCCTTGCGATTTGCTGATGACATCGCCGGCGTTGTCTGCGACAAAGGAAGGGATGAGAGACAGGGGCGTCCGCTGTTCGGCGGGCTGAGAAGCACCCTTTGAACCTGAACCAGATCATGCTGGCGGAGGGAGTCGCTCGGGGCTTTGCAACATTGCTCGCGCCCCTATGCGTCTCGCCCGCCTGAAAGGGGCGATATGCCGGACCAAACCACGACAGGCACTCTACTCGACGCCATGCGGGCGAACCCGCCATTGGTACAATGCATCACCAATTTCGTGGCGATGAATATCGCCGCCAACGTGATGCTCGCCGCCGGCGCATCCCCTGCCATGGTCCACGCCGAGGAAGAAGCCGCCGAATTCGCCACCATCTCCGGCGCGCTGACGATCAACATCGGCACGCTATCGACCGGATGGCTCGCGGGCATGCTTTCCGCAGCAAGATCGGCAAGAGAGACCGGCAAGCCCTGGGTTCTCGATCCCGTTGCTCACTACGCTACGGCCTTCCGGCGCAAGGCGGTCGCACAATTGCTGGAGCTGCAGCCGACGATCATCCGCGGCAATGCTTCGGAGATCATTGCGCTTGCCGGTGGCGCCAGCCGCGGCCAGGGCGTCGACAGCCGCGACCCCGTCGAATTGGCTGAGGAATCGGCAAGGCAACTCGCCGAACGGCATGAATGTGTGGTCGCCATCACCGGCGTCACCGATTTCGTGACCGATGGACGCGAGGCCCGACGCATCGCCGGCGGTTCGCCGTTCATGCCTCAGGTCACGGCACTCGGCTGCTCGCTGACCTGCCTTGTTGGAGCATTCGCGGCGACCACGCCCGACAATCCCTTCGATGCGACTGTCGCGGCCCTCGCCGTCTTTGCCGTTGCCGGGGAGCAGGCCGGAGCGGCGGCCGATGGCCCCGGCTCCTTTTCCTGGCGCTTTCTCGATGCGCTGGCTGCCCTCGACGCCGAGACCCTATCCGCCAAAGCGAGGATCATGACGGCATGAAAAGCTTCGATCTTTCACTCTATCTCGTTCTGGATCCTGTCCTATGCGCTGATATCGGCATGGTCGAAACAGCCCGTGCCGCTTTCGCCGGCGGCGCAACCATCGTGCAGCTGCGCGACAAACATGCCTCGACCGCAGCCATGATCGAGACCGGCCTTGCCCTCAAGCAGATGCTGGCCGGTAGTAATGCCCGCCTTATCGTCAACGATAACGTCGAGGCCGCTATCGCCATCGGCGCCGATGGCCTGCATATCGGCCAGGAGGATATGGATGCCCATGAGGCACGACGGATGATCGGCCCGGATATGATCCTCGGCCTTTCGGTAGAGACCGAGGCCCTCGCCTCGGCCATCGATGCGGGGATCGTTGATTATGCCGGGGTCGGCCCCGTCTTTGCAACGCAGACCAAGCCCGACCACAAGCAGCCGATCGGCCTCGACGGGCTCGCCGGCATCGTCAAGCTCTGCCCGGTTCCGACGGTCGCTATCGGCGGCCTGAAGGCCGAGCACACCGCTGCGGTGCTGGCGGCCGGGGCAGACGGGCTGGCCGTTGTCTCGGCCATATGCGGCACGCCCGATCCCGCGGCCGCGACAGTCCTTATCGCCAAAGCCATCAGGGAGGCGCGCAAATGATCCGTAACGTCCTGTCCATCGCCGGCTCCGATCCCTCCGGTGGCGCCGGCATCCAGGCCGACCTCAAGACCTTTTCGGCTTGCGGCGTTTATGGAATGGCTGCTTTGACCGCACTGACCGCTCAAAACACGCGGGGCGTTTCCGGCGTTCAGCCGGTGCCTCCGCAATTCGTCGCCGATCAGATCGCAGCGATCTTTGCCGATATCCGCGTCGATGCCGTCAAGATCGGCATGATCGCCAATGCGGCGATCGCGAGCGCCGTTGCCGAGATCCTGACGCGACATCGCGATGTCCCCGTCGTGCTTGATCCCGTCATGATCGCCAAAGGCGGCGCAGCCCTTCTTGCCGCCGATGCCGTCGACGTGCTGACCACGCAGCTGCTGCCGCTGGCGACAGTCGTGACGCCGAACCTGCCCGAGGCGGCTGCGCTGTTGCACGAACCCGAAGCACGAAGCCGCGAAGATATGGCGCGTCAGGCGCTCGCCCTTTCAAAGCTCGGCCCTGCAGCCGTGCTCGTGAAGGGCGGTCATCTCGAAAGCGATGAGAGCCCCGATGTGCTGGCAAGCGCCGGCACCATCACCTGGTTCGAAACCGACCGCTTGCCGACGAAGAACACGCATGGAACCGGCTGCACCCTCTCCAGCGCCATTGCCGCCGAGATCGCCAAGGGCCTACCGCTTCCGGAAGCCGTCGCCTCGGCTAAGGACTATCTCGCCCAGGCTGTCGCGGCCGCTGGTCAGCTCTCGGTCGGTAGCGGCCACGGGCCCGTGCAGCATTTCCATGCGCTATGGGCGGACAATGAAGGAGTGAAGAGATGAGCCTGCCAATCAAGGACCAGATCGTTATCGTTTCAGGCGCCGGGCGTGGTTTCGGAGCAGCAATCGCCGCAGCCTTTGCCCGCGAAGGCGCGAAGGTCGCGATCAATTATCGAGCCAGCCGCGCGCAGGCGGAAACGCTTGCGACGCAGCTCGGCGATCGTGCGAAGGCTTTCCAAGCCGATATGCGCAGCCTCACCGAAACGGAACGGCTGGTGGAACAGGTGACCGCCCATTTCGGAGCGCCGACCACTGTCGTGCATAATGCGCTTGCCGATTTCAGCTTCAATGGCGATGCGCGCTCGAAACTGGATGCGTTGAGCTGGGCTGAGATGGCGACGCAGCTCGAGACGGCCCTGCAGGGGGCGCTCAACCTTATTCAGGCGGCGCGGCCGGCGATGGCGGCAAATGGCTTTGGCAGAATCGTCACGATCGGCACCAACCTCTTCCAGAATCCCGTCGTGCCCTACCATGACTATACGGCGGCGAAGGCGGCCCTCCTGTCATTGACCCGAACAGCTGCCGCCGAACTCGGGCCGCTCGGGATCACTGTGAACATGGTTTCGGGCGGCCTGCTGCGCACGACCGATGCAAGCAGCGCCACGCCGGAAGCCGTCTTCGATGTCATCGCCGCCAATACGCCGCTTCGCCGCGTCACCACGCCGGAGGAAGCGGCCGATGCAGTTCTATTCTTCGCCAGCCCTTGGGCGCGCGCGGTGACCGGACAAAACCTCATCGTCGATGGCGGGCTGGTCTTCGGCTAGGCTGTAGTGACGATTTATCTATCTGAGCCAGATTGTTATTGCTGCGATGATGACGAAGCCTCTGAAGTTGGCGAGGAGTTTGTCGTAGCGGGTGGCAACCCGACGGAATTGCTTGAGCTTTGCGAAGAAGCGCTCAACAAGGTTGCGTTCCTTGTAGAGGCGCCAATTGCAGGAATGCGGACGTCGTCGTTCGGGTCTTGGCGGAATGACTGGGACGGCGCCGGCGTCGAGAATAGTGTCGTGAAAGTGCTCTGCGTCATAGGCCCTATCGGCGATGACGTGGCCGGGATTGAGGCCATGGAGCAATTGCTTGCCATAGATCACATCGCCACGATGTCCCGGTGTGAGCACGAAACGCACCGGCAATCCCAAGGCATCGACGGCGGTGTGGATCTTGGTGCCTAGCCCACCGCGTGAGCGGCCAAGGCCCTGGGCGTCCGCTCCCCCCTTTTTCGCCGCGCTCCAGCGGCTTGGGGCTGGGCACGGATGGAGGTAGAATCGATCGAGACCCAGTCAAGGTCGGCTTCCTGCGCCAACGCTTCAAACAGTCCGTCCAAAACGCCCATCTCGATCCAGCGGTAATAGCGCCGCTTGACGGTCTGATAATCGCCGTAACGCTCGGGTAAATCACGCCAACGTCCACCCGAACGGGCCATCCAGATCAGCGCCTCGACGAAGCGTCGGTTGTTTGAGCGCGGTCCACGCCGCCCTTTGCGCCCTCCCGGCACAAAAGGTTCGATGCGAGACCACTGTTCAACGCTGAGCCTATCCACGTCCATGACCAACCTCCAAAAGGCAGCCTTGAATCTGATTTGCTCCCGCGTGGAAACCACAAAACGTTAAATCGTCACTACAGCCTAGAGCGTTTCCGCTTTTCTTCGAATCGCGAAAACGCTCTATCTTCTTGTTTCTTCACGCATTCCCGACGGAAAACCGCTGCGCACTTTTCCTGGAAATGCTCTAGGCAAAACGACAAGGAGGCGCTGACTTTTGATCGACGCCTCCATCTTTCTCTCTGAGCTCAGTTCGGGTCGGCCGGTCAGGCCCAGCCCATGGTCAGCACGCCGAAGATGATAATTGCGCCCAACACGACGCGGTAGATCACGAAGGGCCAGGTGGAGAACCGTTCCAGGAAGCGCATAAGTCCCCAGATGGTTACAAAGGACGAGATGCTGCCGACGATCAGTCCGACGATCAGAATGGACCAGGCTTCCATTGGAATATGGGCCTTATAGAGCGTGAACAGTTCCTTCAGGCCGGCAAGCGCGATTGCGGGCAAGCCAAGCAGGAAGGAGAACCGGGCCGCTTCCTCGCGCTTCAGGCCGAGAAAGAGCGCGCCGGTCAACGTCGAGCCGGAGCGCGAAACGCCGGGCACGAGAGCGCCGACCTGGGTGATGCCGACAAACAACGCATCGATCAGCGTCATCTGTTCGATGTTCTTTCTGTGGCGGCTATACAATTCCGCAACGGCCAGAAGCACGCCCATGACGACGCAGGCGATACCGATGACCCACAGGCTGCGGAACGACGTGCCGCAGGCATTCAGCGAAGACGCCAGCAGCAGGCCGGCGATGGCGATCGGAATGGTCGCGATCACGATAGCGATCGCAAGTCGCATGGCGGGCGAGCCCCAATCTCTCCGCCTGATGGCGTCGAGCGACCCGAAGGTGACGTAGCGCACGTCGCTCCAGAAATAGGAGATGATCGCGGCCAGCGCGGCAAGCTGCATGGCTGCCGAAAACGCCGAGCCCGGATCCTGCCAGCCGAGCAAGGCCGGCACCAGGCGCATATGGGCGGTGGAAGAGACCGGCAGAAGCTCCGTCAAGCCCTGCACGACGCCTAGAATAGCAATTTTGGCGTAGCCCAGGGCGACAAAGCCCGTGTCCACGCCTTGTGTACAAACATCAGCCACGTTTCGAAATCCTCAGTTCTCTTTGGGGGGCTTTGCACCTGAACGGTGCGATGAACTTTGCTGCGAAACCGTTTTCCGACACGTTACTGGCCATACCTATCAGAGGCTTTGCCAATCTCGCGCTCGGAATCGAGGGCGAAGATAATTGGGCAGGCTGAACTCTATCTGAAATTGCCAGCCTTGTTTTTAGGTTTCATGACATTCGACCATCACCTTCGCGCAAGGCCTTCCCATGGCAGAGATGACGGATGGAGCGCGATAGAAGCCCGATACCCCGAGCAGCGAGGGAAATTGCGATGAAGATCGGGCCGCGGCGGGGCTGACATCAGAGGTATTTCGACGAAAATGCGCTTCATTTCGTATAGAACGCGCGCGACCTTTCCAGATGCTTCAGCATTTCCCGCTCCGCGCCGTCTGCATCGTTCTCGGCTAGGCGCAGGAGGATTTCCTCGTGTTCGATGAGGGTAAAATCCTCGTTGCCGGTCCAGATCAGCATATCCGTTTGGTAGGCCTTCAGCCAGGTCAGCATGGCCTCGCTTAAGGCAACGAAGATCGGGTTTCCGGAAATCTGGGCAATGCGCGTGTGAAATTGCATGTCAGCAGAAATGAACTCTTCAGGATGGCCGAGCCAAGTCCGCTGCAGCTCGATAATCTCCCGAAGGTCGGCGATATCCTTTTCAGTCGCACGCGCCGCCGCCTCGCGCGTCATGCCGCGCTCAAAGAAGATGCGCGCGCTCTTCAGATGCTCCAGTGAATCCGGTGACTGCGACAGCATGATCTTCGCCGTCAGATCGACCTGCCGGAAGATGGACTTCGCTGTGAGCTCAAGCACCTTGGCCCGCTCGCCATGAGAGATATTGACCAATCCCATATTGGCAAGCGTCTGCATGGCTTCGCGGATAGCGGGCCGCCCCACGCCAAAGCGCTCCATAAGGGTGCGCTCCGACGGCATTTCATCGCCCGGCCTCAATTCACCCGACGTGATCAGCCGTTCCAGCCGGTCGAACACTTCATCGGAAAGTTTTCGGCGTACAATTTGTTCGACTGGCTGCCCCATGGACCCCCGCGCGCTCAAGGCTGTTTCTTCCCTATCGATTCTTGCTCACCGCCGCGGTAGCCCATACCGGACGACTCGCCCGCCACCGAGTGAAAAATCGCTAGGAGAGCAGGAAGCTCTCATCATGTCAGATTTCACCATCCGAGAATCATCCGCGGAAGGAGCACCCTTGCCTACTCTATCGAAACCTCGGGCAGCATTGAGGCGAACTGCTGTCAAAGTTCGCCGTCGGATTGCGGATGAAGACTTGGATCTAGATCGGGACCATGCCCGTAGCCTCTCCCTTTGCCTGGGGTACTAAGGCACGACGGCAGAACCGATCGACTTCTAAGCGCGTGCCGCGCCCGATCGAAGGGATGGGAAACTAGCCAAACTGATGAGGGGCGAGCGCTTGCAGATTTCCCGAGAGCATTTCCGCTTTTCTTCGAATCGCGACAACGCTCTATTTTCCTGCTTTTTTTTTACGCATTCCGGACAGAAAACCGCTGCGCACTTTTCCTGGAAATGCTCTGTAGGGCCGAAGCCGCGTTTAGGCGCCCATCACGCCGGCCAAAGTTAGGCTGGCACGGATCCGCGCGGCGCGCGCTTCTGGGCGTCACCCATGACCGAGAAGACCCGCTTGATGAATGCATCGCCGTCGAACTGCCGTGCGGCACCTTCGGTGGCATGGTCTGGACGATCGAAGATGAAAGCTTCGAGGTTGACGATCGGCAATTTCAGCCGGGTGCGCACCTCACCGATCATCGCCGTATGCGTCACCACTACCTGACAGCCATTCGGCTCGAACCATTCCTGAATGCCCGTCGCGGGTATGGTCGCCACCGTCAGACCTCGCTCCGACAGGACGGAACCTATGCGCGTCGCGGCCTGCTGATTGTCCAGGCAAATTAGTACGTCGGTCTGCGAAAGGGACGGCGAATTGTCTGAATGCATCAAGCAGCCTCTTGTTTGAGATGAGGCGAATATACCGATTCGGACGTAACGCAGTGTTTGAAGTTGTTACATTTTGTTTCAGGACGATGATGGATCCACGGCACATCCTCGCAGGGGGAAATCCTCGAAAGATCCTCAAAACTGTCGTTTAATCTATTGATTTTTCTGGAAATTACTATCGAATCTAAAACACCTTCACATTGGATCAGGCTATTCGGAAAAGCGCTCGCGCCGCAATCTCGTTGTCGGGATCCTGAGCGTGCCTGCTCAGACAGCAGCTGAGATTCCGCGAATATCGCGGTCGGCAACGACCATCGAAGGGCCAATCGATGCGGGATAATCAACAGCCCCGAGATTGCATGAGAGCGGCTTCAGCTCGAGGCAAAGCTCGTCATTCGTCATGGTATGGCTATAGTCTTCTAGGCTGAGACGCGCGCGCGGCGGCTTTGACGGAGGTCGACAGCTGTGTGCCAGACGATCGCGGCAAAGATGATCATACCGCCAATGAACGTCGCGGCTGGCGGTCTCTCGGAGAAAATGAGCCAGACCCAGAAGGGGGTCAGCACGATCTCCATAGAACTGATGAGGGCCGCATCCGCTGCTGGCATTCGCCTCGATCCGAACAGGAACAGGACAAAAGCAAGCGCGAAATTCGTGGCGCCGAAGGCCGCCAGCAAGAACCAGTTATGGGCATCGAGCGCGGCCGTCGATGCGAAAGGAACGAAGATCACGAATGTGAGGAAGCCGCTGACGATGCTAGAAGGCAGGATCGGCACGCTGCGGTCCATCCGCGGGATGACGATGATGAGCGCGAAGGTGACCGTCATGCCGAGCGCCAGCAGATCGCCGACGCCGGTGCCGCCGCCGATCGACGAGGCGACAATGACGGCCACGCCGATCAGGCAGATGGCTCCGGCAATCAAGGTTCGCTTCGCCACACGCTCCTTCAGCATCGTCCAGCTGAGGAAAGCGGCGATGAAAGGCGCGGTCGCATAGATCATGGTCACGTTTGCGACCGTGGTCATGTAGAGCGCACCGATGAAGCAGGCCTGGCTGATGGCCTGACAGGCGATCATCGCTAGACCGGCAGGGCGAAAGACCGAGCTCCACTGGCGCCACGAGAACCCACCTTCGAGGAACAAGCTCGGGATAAACAGGAACACGCCGCCGAACAGCGATCGCCAGGCAATCGCCGTCCATATGTCGGTGGTCAGAAGCCGCGCATAGATGCCGCTGCAGCTCCAGGCCAGGGTTGCGATCGCCACAAGAATGACACCCCTCTCGTAATCGCCGGTTAGAGCGGAGCGGGCCGGAAGCTGGAAGGTCATTTGAGAGGACTCAAGGATAAAATAGGAATCGAATGCCATCTGTGTGCGCCGATATTTGACATCAGGCAAACGAATAGTAGAGATAGTAGCCATCAGAAATATTTGTGGTCGTTCATGCGCGAACCCATCGAAAGCGATCTGCTTCGAACCTTCCTCGTCATCAGCGAGACGTTGAATTTTTCCGTTGCCGCGCAGCGCATCGGGCGCACGCAATCCGCCGTGAGCGCTCAGATCCGGCGCCTTGAGGAAACGATCGGCGAAACACTGTTCGAGAGAAATGCGCGGGGCGCCGCGCTGACCCGGGCGGGAAATCAGCTGCTTCCCTATGCGCAGCGGGTTATCGAGCTTCTGAACGAAGCAGCCGCTACTATCCGCACCAAACCGCTCGACGGACCGGTACGGATCGGAATTCCCGAGGAATATAGCCAGACCATACTCCCGGCGGCCCTTGCCGCCTTCGCCGTCCGGCATCCGGCTGTCGAGGTAACCGTTTCCTGCGACTATACCGCCCCGAATCTTGCAGCCCTGGAGAGAGACGAACTCGACCTCGCCGTTGTCTTCGACTGGAGCAACCAGACGACAGGTGAAATTCTTTGCGTCGACCCCACGGTCTGGGTCACCTCCTTGGTGCACCGCCTGCACGAGGCAAGACCGCTGCCCATAGCGGTCTACCGGAATTCGACCTGGTGCCGTGATTTTGCGCTGCGTTCGCTGGAACAGGCGGGCCTACGCTATCGCGTCGCCTTCATCGCAGACACCGGTTCGGGCCTGAAGAGCGCCGTTCTCGCGGGCCTTGCCGTTTCGACGCTATCGCGCAGCAACATCCCCCATGGCTGCAGAGAGCTGACCCTCGAGGATGGGTTTCCCCCCGTCGATTCCTCCCGCGTCGTGCTTCGCCGTAACCCTTATCACTCGAGCGCGGCGATCCGAGAGCTTGCGGACATGGTCAGGGAAGCGTTTCGGCCCATGTCGAACCTGCTGCAGCCATAGGGCTTCAAGGCGTTGTCACCGCAGCGGGAACCGCCTGCCGCCAGCTATTCTTGCCGCGGCAGACGCCAATCACACCTTCATCTTGATGGAAGGCGTCACTTTCCTTGATATTGATCGTCGGTGACATGCTCCATCCAATCCACCACCTTGCCGTCGAGGTGTTCGTGGATGGCGATATGGGTCATGGCAGTCGTCGGCGAAGCGCCGTGCCAGTGCCTTTCGCCGGGCTCGAACCAGACGACATCTCCCGGACGGATTTCCTCGACCGGACCGCCCTCACGCTGGACGCGCCCAAGGCCTGCGGTGACGATCAGCGTCTGGCCGCACGGATGGGTATGCCATGCGGTGCGGGCGCCGGGTTCGAAAGTCACGCTGCCGGCCGCGGCGCGGCGTGCTTCGTTGGCGGCAAACAGCGGGTCGATGCGCACCGTGCCGGTGAACCAGTCCGACGGGCCTTTTCCTGAGGGCTGCATACCGTTCCTGTTGATATCCATGATGGCGTCCTTCCTTGTCATGAGCCGCAGTGGCGCGACCGTATCGCGCTAATTTAACGCCTGTTCCACAGAACAATAGCGGGGCGTCGATGCATAGACTTATGAGCGATGATGATAAATGTCCCTCCCGGAATATTGCCCATTGGAACGCTGAAATCCAGGCAAAACGGGTCGCACACGCATCCGTGCGCTATGTTGCCCCCCGCTATTCCATGATAAAAACACCGTCCGACATATGAAGGATTCTCATAGATGTTGCGTGAAAACGTTACCGACCTGCTGTTTTTCCTTGCGGTTGCCAGAGAGCGGAGCTTCACGCGCGCGGCGGCCCAGCTTGGCGTTTCGCAATCGGCGCTCAGCCATACGGTGCGGCAGCTCGAGGAACGAATGGGCGTCAGGTTGTTGACGCGCACGACACGAAGCGTCAGCCCGACGCCCGCCGGTGAGCGTCTACTGCAATCGCTGACGCCGCGCTTCCAGGAAATCGAAGCCGAACTCTTCGCCGTCACCGAACTGCGCGAGAAGCCGGCCGGCACCATCCGGATCACGGCGGTCGACTATGCCGTCGATACCTATATCTGGCCGAAGCTTGCCGGCGTGCTCAAGGACTATCCCGACATCCATGTCGAGATCATCAATGATTACGGCCTGACCGATATCGTCGCGGAGCGCTTCGATGCCGGCGTTCGTCTGGGCCAGACGGTCGCCAATGGCATGATCGCCGTCCGCATCGCTCCCGACCAGGCATTTGCAGTCGTCGGCACTCCGTCCTACTTCGAGGGACGCAACAAGCCAGTTGTCCCTCAAGACCTGACTGCTCACCGATGCATCAACCTGCGGCTTCCGACGCATGGCGGCAACTATGTCTGGGAATTCGAAAGGGGCAGCGAGGAGCTGCGGGTCCGCGTTGACGGCCAGGTGACATTCAACGGCATTCGGCAGGTTCTAGCGGCTGCAGTCGACGGCTACGGATTGGCCTATGCTCCCTGCGATCTGGTACAGCCGCATATCGAGAGCGGCCGTCTTATTCGCGTGCTGGAGGACTGGTGCCCACCCTGGGCGGGCTACCATCTCTATTATCCTAGCCGCCGCCAGCCCTCCTCAGCCTTTGCCGTGGTGCTGGAAGCCCTGCGCCACCGCGGCTGATGCGGCTTCGCAGCAGGACTTAAGATGTCATCAACGCGCGGATGCTGCGATCTGCCGACTGAAGCAGTTCGAAGGCTTCGTAGCGCCGCTCATGCAGTGCCTTGACGGCACCGTCCGCCGGCTCAAACCGTTTCGCCAGCCTCGACATGGCAGCCATGGCTTCGACAAGAGAGCCGCAATGTCCACCGGCCGTAGCGCCGAGCATGGCGGCACCGAGAAGAACGGGTTCTTCGGTATCGGCAACGGCGACCTGACGACCGGTCGTATCTGCCAGTAGTTGACGTACGAGACCACTCTGGGCAGCGCCGCCGCTCGCTATGATGAGATCGCAGCCAATGCCATCCTGTGCCAGCTTTTCGAGCAATTGCCGGAGGCCGTAGCCAATGCCGCAGAGGCCGGCGACATAAAGAGCCATCAGATCATCGACACCGGTTTCCAGCCCAAGCCCGGAGATAACGGCGCGAGCATCCGGATCGGCATAGGGCGACCGGTTGCCGAGGAACTCGGGAACGACCTGGATGGATTGCGCAAGCCTCACGGCGTCGGAAGCGTTCGTAACTGCCTTCATGGCCCAGCGGTCGAGCCAGGAAACCAGCGACAGTCCCTCCGTTTCAGCCTTGGCACGCGCATCTCCCGCCGCCGGATGCATCGTGACGAGATGATCGATCGCCGCCCCCGCCGCAGATTGACCGCCTTCGGTCAACCAGAGGCCGGGCACCATGGCCGAGTAATAGGGACCCCAGACCCCGTCAACGAACACGGCCCCTTCGCTCGACGCCATCGAGCAGGCCGATGTGCCGAAGATATAGGCGAGCCTGTTTCGAACATCGGCCTTGCCGTCCGCGTCCTTGCCGCCCAGCGTACCGACGCCACCTGCATGCGCATCGATCAAAGACGCGCCGACCGGCGTGCCAGCTGGAAGGCCGAGATCGCGGGCGGCAGCTTCGTTCAAGCCGTCGCCAAGCGCCGTGCCCGGCTCAACGATCTCGGTGCCGATCCGCGCAAAGCCTTCATCGGCCAGTTCACTAAGGCCGATATCCTTGAAATATTGCGCGTCCCAGCGCTTCTCATGGGCCAGATAGGTCCATTTGCACGTCACCGTACAAACTGATCTCTGCAGCGAACCCGTTGCCCGCCAGGTCAGATAATCGGCGAGATCGAAGAAATGGTCTGCCGTTGCGAAGGATTGCGGCAGATTTCGCTTCAGCCACAATAGCTTCGGCGTCTCCATCTCGGGCGAGATGCGGCCGCCGACATAGCGCAGCACCGCGTGGTTTCCGGCATTGATCTCCGCCGCCTCGCCAGCGGCGCGATGATCCATCCAGACGATGATGTTGCGATCGGCGTCCCCCGATGGTCCCACAGCCACGGGGCTGCCATCCGCCTTGACGGCGACCAGCGAGCAGGTCGCATCGAAGCCGATGCCGGCAACCTTATCGACCGCTATCTCAGCCGTTGTAACAGCCTCTTTGACACTGTCGCACACAGCCCTCCATATCTGTTCGCTGGATTGCTCGACGATGCTGCCGGTCTCGTGCCAGATGGTGATCGGGCGCTTGGCTGCGGCCAGCAGATGGCCATGCGCACCGAAAACGCCGGCCCGAGCGCTGCCGGTGCCGACATCGATGCCGATGAAATAAGGTGCCGTCATCAGAGATCCGTACTCAAGGGCAGGATCACCAGATCCCGGATTACGATGTTACGCGGCCTCGATAGCATGAAGACGACCGCCTCCGCCACTTCCGTCGCCTCCATGAGACCGCCGGCGGCAATCGCCTCGTCCAGCTTTGCCTGCGGCCAATCGCTGATCAATGCCGTCACCACCGGACCCGGCGCGACGGCACCAACGCGGATGCCATGCTTGGCGACCTGACGTCGTACCGTATGCGTAAACGCCTGAACGGCATGCTTGGAGGCGGTGTAGATCGGCTCCCAGACCACAGGCACTAGGCCGGCGATCGAGCTGGTCATGATGATATCGCCCGTCCTGCGCTCGATCATGTGTGGCAGCACCATCCGGACCGAACGGAAAGCGGCGTTGATATTGAGATCGAGCATCCTGTCCCAGGCATCTGGGTCGCCTTCCGCGACCTCGCCGCCGATGTAGGCGCCCGCATTGGCATGGAAAATATCGAGCTTACCGAACTTATCGAGAATTTGCGGCATCATCGTCGCCACACTCTCAGGGTTCAGAAGATCGACGACGACGGGATGGGCATTCGGCCCCAATTCAGCGCAAAGGCTTTTCAAGCTGCCTTCGGCCCGGTCGACGAGGGCGACGCTGGCGCCCTCGTTTAATAGCGATCTGGCGCATTCCAGCCCAATTCCAGACGCAGCCCCGGTGATGGCGGCGACTTTGCCAGCAAAATCCTGTCTCATAACAATCCTTACCTTCTTGAAGAAATCAGCCGCGCCCATGCGAGGCACGGGAACGGCGGGCAAGCGAGTCGACGATGACGGCAATGGCAAGAACTGCGCCGGTGATCATGTAGCGAAGCGCCGACGACAGATCGAGCATGGTCAAGCCACTGGCGATCGATTGGATGACGATGATACCGAGCAGAGCGGAATAGGCGCTGCCGCGACCGCCAAAGAGGCTGGTGCCGCCGATAACGGCCGCCGCGATCGCATTCAGATTGACGTCGCCGGTGCCCGCCTGCTGGCTGGCCGATGCCAGACGCGCGGCCGCCAGCACGCCGCCAAGGGCTGCGAACATGGCGCAGAGAACGAAGGCGCTGGTATAGATCCGCCGCACATTGATGCCGGCACGGCGCGCCGCCTCGCGATTGCCGCCAACGGCGGACATCGACCGGCCCCATTGCGTGCGTGTCAGCGCATAATTCATGACGATCGCCAGCACTACGAACAGGGCAAACATCCAGGGAATGCCGCGGTCCTGATTGAGATAGAAGGCCACGAACTCCAAAGCGACCGTGATGACGGCTGCCTTCGCCAACAGGCCAGCGACGGAAGGCGCCGACAGGTTCGCCCGCTTGCGCCGCCGCACAGTGCCTAAGCCGGTAACCAGCATGACCACACCCGGGATGAGCGCGAAGACATAGGCAAGCGGACGGGGAATGACCAGGAGCTGGCCAAAATTCACGATCGCGGAGCCATAGGGCAGATTGATGGAACCCGTCGCACCGAGCAGATAGAGCTGCATGCCGAGCACGGCGAGAAGTCCCGCCAATGTGGCAACAAAGCTCGGCATGCCCAGCCGGTTGAACAATACGGCATAGATGGCGCCGATCACGCCGCCGACGACGAGAGCCGCCAGGATCGCCAAAGCGACCGGCCAGCCCTCATTCACCCAAAGCATGCCGACCATGGCCGAGGCGAAGCCGCTGATCGAACCGACGGAAAGATCGATTTCGCCGACCATCAGTATGCAGACGATGCCGAGCGAGATGATGCCGACGGTTGAGGCGTCGAACAGCAGATTGGCGAGATTGTTGCTGGAGAGGAACGTCGGGTTGAGTGTGCCGAACACCGTCCAGATGATGACGAGGCCGACAACGACGGGCAGCGAGCCGAGATCGCCGGAGCGCACCTTGTCGATGGAGGAGCGGATCGTTGCCACAAGCCCGGTGTCATGGTTGACCCGGACGTCGCTGCGATCGAGCAGCAGGGTCGATTGCTTGCTATCCTGGCTCATGGCTGGCCCCCTTCTCTCTGTTCCTGTTGGGCCTGGCGCCGCACGGCGCGTCGCGACACGGAGTTTTCCGCGGCACCGGTGATGGCGCTGACAAGCTCTTGATTTGAAGTGTCGGGATAGAAAATCCCGTTGTTGCGGCCGAGGCGCAGAACGACGATGCGGTCGGCGACGGCGCGCACGTCCTCCATATTATGGCTGATCATGATCACGCCGAGCCCCTTGTCGCGGACGCGTTCGATGAGGTTCAACACCTCGGCGGTCTGTGCCACGCCGAGCGCTGCGGTCGGCTCGTCAAGCATGATGAGCTTCGGCTCCAGCAGCAGCGAGCGGGCGATTGCCACCGTTTGCCGCTGACCGCCCGAAAGCGATGCGATCGGGATGCGAACGCTCGGGATTCGCGCAGCCAGCTCATTGAGCAAAGTCCAGGCGCGAACTTCCATAGCGGTCTCGTCGAGCTTCATCGGGCTCATTTCCCGGCCGAGGAAGATGTTCGCCACGACATCGAGGTTCTCGCAAAGCGCCAGATCCTGGAAGACCGTGGCAATGCCGAGATCGAGCGCTGTTGCGGGATCGCTAAGCGTGACCGGTTTGCCGCGAAACGTGATCGTGCCTAAACTCGGCTGGTGGACGCCGGCCAGAACCTTGACGAGCGTCGATTTGCCCGCGCCGTTGTCGCCGACCAGCGCCACGACTTCGCCGGCATGCACATCGAGGTTGATATCCGTCAGTGCCGAGACGGCGCCGAAGTGCTTGGAGATCCCCTTGAGGCTGAGCACAAGCTCGCCGGACGGGGCTCTTTGGTCGGAAGCGTCACTCATGACTCGCCACCTTCTCGGGTTGAGATGCTATCGGATGCGTTTGGTTTCCGGCCGCCGCAGCGGCCGGGTTCAGAGAAAGAGCAGAACTCAGCTGCCGATACCGAGCTTCTTGCAGCCATCGGTATAACGGTCGATGCAGAGCTGGTTCGGCGTCTGGATCGGCTTGCCGTTGACCGCCTTGTCGATGATCTCGGCCTTGAGGTTTTCGGACGTGACCAATGCCGGCGTGAAAAGCTTGGTCGGCGTATCGAAGAGCTTCGTGTCCGCCTTCGGTGCCGAGCCGGAGAGCAATTCGATCGCGACATTGGCGGCAGCGGCAGCCACGATCTCGCTCGGCTTGGAGATGGTATTATACTGGTCGCCGGAAATGATGAGCTGCAAGCCGGCGATGGTCGCGTCATTGCCGGTCACCGGCGGGACCGGATCGAAGCCGGCAGCCTTGAAGGCTGCGACGGCTGCGCCGCCCGTGCCATCATTGGCGGCAACGACGCCGAGGATCTTCTTGCCGAAGCGGGTGATCTGGCCGCTTGCCCATTGCTGCGCCTTCGGCGGTGCCCATTCCGGCGTATCGAATTCCGCCAAGACCGGATAGCCGCCTTCGGCAAGACCGGCATGGATACCCTTCTTGATAAGGCCGGCAGCGGCATCTGTCGGCGAACCGTTGATCTCGAGAAGACCGCCATCGCCTGCCTTCACATTCTTTGCCTTCAGGTAATCAACCAGCGACTTGGCGATTATCTTGCCGATCTCCTCATTGTTGAAGGAGACATAGTAATCGGCAGCCGCCGAGGGGATCGGGCGGTCGTAGGCGATAACGCGCACGCCTTGGCTCTGCGCCAGCTTCACCAGCGAAGCAGCCGCCGTCGAGTCCACCGGATCGAGCACGATGGCCTTCGCACCTTGCGAGATTGCCGAATTAAACTGCTGCTGCTGACGCGAGGCATCGCCATTGGCGTTCTGATAGATGACCTTGCAGCCGGCGCAGAGCTTCTTCATCTCCGCCTGGAAACCGGGGAAGTCGTGCTCTTCATAGCGTGTGGAGCTCTGGTCGGGCATCAGGAAGGCGACGGTCGCGTCCGTCACCTTGGCGGACTGGGCGAATGCGGACGTGCCGGCCAGAAGGCCGACTGCAAGCGCGGCTGCGCCGGCGATTTTGAGTGCGACATGAGTCATTGGAAATTCTCCGTTCCAAATGGTAATGGTTTCCCTCGATCATCACGGCTGTCCGCACGCGATGCTCTTGTTTGATTTTCCCCGACAACGATCGTCAGACCGAGGCGGCGGTTGTTTTTGGACAAGCGTTCACCCTCGGGCGACACAGGTGCCCGTTCGCTTGGCCTGATGTTGTCTCTCCTCCCTGTCCTCCTTTGTGTTTAGGCGGCCTCCACCGCGCGTGCATGCTGTGCCAATAGGGATCTGAACCGGGAGGGCGCCATGCCCTTCTGATCCAGAAAACGCCGATTGAAGTTCGAGATATTATTGAAGCCTGCCGCAAAGCAGATGTCGGTGATCGTCATCTCAGCCTTGCTCATCAGCAGATGACAGGCGAAGTTAATACGCAGCCGATTGACATATTGGACCAGCGCCATCCCCGTATGGCGGCGGAAACTGCGGGAAAAAGCGCTCGCGCTCTGGCCCGTCAACTCGGCAAGGTCTCCTTCGCTGAAAGGCTCGGTCAGATGCGTGTTGATGTAAGCCAGTGCTTGATTGACGCCTGCGGACATGAAGCCAGATGGATCGGGCTGATAACCGGCGCTGGCAAGCGTGCGCATCCCCTGGGCGCTGCTCATCGCACCGAGAACATTCATGAAAAGTTCGATGCGGCGAATACCTGTCGCCTCGACCAGTTCGCCGAGGATGGGACCAACGATGGCGGCAGTTTCGGGGGTGAAGAGCGCGCCACGGCGGCTCGTTTCCAGCATGGCGGCGCAGGCCGCTAGCTCGGGAAAGACCCGGCTCGCCTCTGCCAGGAAGGATTCGGAGAATTGCAGAACCCGGCAACGCAAGGGAAGCGTCACGCCGGCCGGAACATCGCTAACCCAGTTATGCGGCAGGTTGGGGCCTGTCAGAACCAGATTGCCCGGCTCGAATTCGCCAATGAAGTCGCCGATGAAATATTGCCCGGTGGTCGCAACGACGTGATGGATTTCATATTCGGGGTGAAAATGCCAGCGAACCGTGCGGTAGGGATAACCGTGTTCCCACGCCTTGAAGGATTCTCCGCTGCCGATCGCGACCACTTCCAAATCGGGATTCATCAGCCAACCTCCTTTCGTCCGTCCGCACGCTACTAGGACTGCGGCGCCTCCTCCCAGAGGCCATAACGTCTTCTATGAGGTCAAATCTACGCCTTGCAGCAACCTGCCGCTACTACGCCTCGTACGCTCAACCGATACTTTTTTGACATGAAGGGCAGCTTATTTGGTCGAATGTGCAGTGCGGGATGGGCACTGCGATGCCGAAGCATTGATATCCGGCGCAGAGCGTAGAGAGTTCTGCCTAAAGCTGACAAGAACCTACAGCCGGCGTGCCGCTGGTCAGCCGCCAGTATCGGAAAGTTGCAGTTACACACACAGCGGAGAAGAACGGCAGCCATAGTAGACTAGGCAGTCGAGGTCGGCCGATTCGCCTCTGAGTGTGGGACGCGCTTCAATTTCCGCTTTAATCTGAGGCGTCAAGGGTGTGTTCGGCGGGCGCTTACGGTCCGCTGGTTTCGTTATTTCTTCTTCCCTTGATCGTGATGCCACTTGATGGCGAAGAACATGCCCGTGCCTAACACGAGAACCTTGAACAGAATGAAGACTATAGGGAACCAATCCACCATTTTGAGTATTTCCAGGCTATTACTTGACACTATCTATTGTGAGGTGCACCACCTCAAAACTGCCGCTTCAGCAGCTTCATTTTTTATTCAGACCATCGTCGAATCTAACTTCGATCATGAGATTCGCATCCACAGGGCATAAGTGTTGCCATCATCCGTCTTGCCGCAGCCATCATCAATTCAAGATGAATCCCCACAGGCATTAGTTTGCTGAGTGCAGCGTCTCGGTTTCCGGCAGGCGGACGAGCTTGCCTTCCTCGGCCTTATAGAAATATTGGCTCGCAACTAACCAACCTTTGAGCGGCCGCAACGGTGGAATGCAGGTCGCCAGCATGAATGGCCCCGTCACCAGGAAGTGAACCCAGACCGGAACGGAGAAGGCCACTTCCAGCCAGACACCGAGAAGAACACTCGGAATACAGGCAAAGCAGATGACGAAAAATGCGGGTCCATCGGCCGGATCGGCGAAGGAATAATCAAGCCCGCACGCCTCACATTGTTTGCGCAGGGTCAGAAATCCGTCGAACATGCGCCCCTGGCCGCAGCGCGGGCAACGGCAGCGAAGGCCGGTCTGCAACGGGCTTAACGGAGGATAGTCGGTATCCATGGCGATCTCGCTTTCAAATGAAGGCCATCGGCATGATGCATTCAATGGCCATATTGTTTGCATTCAATATAGCTACATTGAAGGCAATATGCGAGTCCATTCGCCAGAATGACGCAGCCGGAAGTAACGACAGGGCGGCAAAGGCTTATTCAAGTCGTTTCCAGTCATGATGCATTCAATCCAAGCGCCGCGACGAAGCAATCGATCTAGAAAAAGGAGGCGGCCATTTCCGGAGGCCCTTCGAGTGCGTGGCCCATGAAGTCCAGCGCACCCTTCAGCCTATCGCGGCCAACGGGGCCGCCGAGGCAAACGCGGACGGCCTCCGGCGCTGGTCCTTCGACGGTAAAGGCATCGCTTGCCACCACGCCGAGGCCGGCGTTGCGCATGTGGCTGGTGAAGGTGGATCGCGTCCAGCCGTTGGTCAGTGGCAGCCAGATGTTGAAACTGATCGGATCGGCCCGATAGCTGCCGGAAGGCAATATGCTCGCCACCATCTCTTGACGCGCAGCGGCCTCCATTCGCACGAAGCGCAGGATGCCGTCTGCCGTGCCGTCCTCGATCCAGCGGGTTGCCAAGGCCATGTTAAGGGGCGATGCCATGACATTGCCGGTCCGCATGGCGCTGACGAAAGGCCACGCGTTCCTGGTATCGGGCACGACGACATAGGCAAGGCGAAGCCCCGCCCCGATGCATTTTGCCAGTCCGCCAATATGCCAGGTGAGATCCGGCGCAATCGCGGCAATCGGCGGCGGCCCCCGTAACGGAATGAAGCCATAGGCATCATCCTCCACGATCGGCACCTGATACCGCCGGGCAACGGCGACGATCTCCCGTCGGCGTCCCTCTGGAACAGTGAGGGTCAGCGGATTTTGCAGCGTCGGATTGAGGTAGAGCGCCTTCGGTCGCAGTCTCTCGCAGGCTTCGCCTAAAGCGTCGGGCAGAATACCCTGCTCATCCATCGGCAGACTGGCAAGGTTGAGCCGGAGTTGGGCGGCGATCGAGCGTATTCCGGCATAGGTAATATTTTCCGACAACACGACGTCGCCCGGCCTGGCAAGCAAGCCGACGATTGCGAGCAACGCAGGATGAGCCCCGGGCGTGATGAAAATGCGCTCCAGCGGCGGCGTCAAGCTGCGTCGACCAAGCCACACGGCAGCGGCTTCCTTGTCCATGCCCAAGCCGCCAAAATCCTGGTAGCGCAGCAACGACACGAGATTGGCAGCCACGGCCGACATGCCCTCGCGCATCCGGGCGATGACGTCCGGATCCGTCACATCGGGTGGCAAATTCATCGAGAAGTCGACTGCGGATGCTCGGCGCGGATCGGGCGTCAGATCGGAAACGAAACCTCTCCGCTCCGCACCAGCGCCACCGATTACGAAAGTGCCGCGACCGACATGCGAGTCCACCAGTCCGCGCTTCTGCGCCTCGACATAGCCCCGCGCCACCGTGGTGAAATCGACGTTGAGGCGTTTGGCGAGCTCGCGCTGCGGCGGCAACCTGTCGCCGGCAGCCAGGACGCCGCTGCGTAAATCCATCTCGATCAGGTCGGCGATGGCGATGTAGCGAGGATTTGCGGAACGGCTGAGATCGGGGTGCCAGTTCTTCATTTCAATGCTCCGGAATCGGGATCTGACGGGAATGAACCTATCCGACATTGATGGTATATTGTTGCGCGCCACTCAAGTCATGTGAAAATGCCATCCGCAGCTTTGTTACAGCATGGACGCTCCCCCGGGAGAGGCCAAAGAGGCAAGAATTGAATGCACTCAATCCGGAATAGATTGTGCTGATATGAATCCTTGAACAAGCGGACACGCCGGCGAAAATCGGCGTGTCGCATTCTCAAGCGAGGCTGGCAGCGGAGATCATTTCCCCTGCTTGCGGGCAGCTTTCTCTTTGGCTTGATCGTCGACGAGCTCGTACCACATGGCATTGAGGACGGCGAAGGCTGCGGCCAGAGGGAAACCGAGGAGCCAGGCGAAGTACCACATGCGAAATCTCCTTGAAGGTTAATAGGCGTGGCCGCCCTTGTCGTTGACCATCTCCGCATCGACCTTGCCCCACAGCACCCGATAGACCCAGGCGGTGTAGGCGATCACGATCGGCAGGAAGATCATGGTGACGACGAGCATGATGAATAATGTCATGTGACTGGACGAGGCGTCCCACACCGTCAGGCTGGACCTTGGGTCCAACGACGAGGGCAGGATGAAGGGGAACATCGACAATCCCACCGTCGAGATGATGCCGAAAATGGCGAGCTTGCTGAAGAGCAGTACGGTGACCTCACGCCGGCCCAGCATCGCAAGCAGGGCTGTAGCCGCGCCGACAAAGCCGAGAACCGGTGCAATCACCATCCAGGGATGCGCGCCGTAATTGGCGAGCCAGGCCCCGTGGCTGTGCTCGGCCGTCTTCAAGAGCGGATTGGAAGGTCCGGCCGTGTCGATGGCGCTGGAAATCCGATAGCCGTCGATCCCCATCCAGAGGAAGAGACCGCCCAGGGCAAAGAGCACGATCACCGCCAGGGCGGCAAGGCTGCCGTAGCGACGGGCACGCTCCGCAACGATCCCTTCGGCCTTGACCTGAAGCCAGGCCGCGCCGTGCATGACCAGCATGGCAACCGATAGAAGACCACAGAGCAACGCGTAGGGGTTCAGCAGCGCGAAGAAGGATCCTTCGTAATAGATGCGCATGTCGTCGTCGAAACGGAAGGGCACGCCCTGGAGCACATTGCCGACCGCCACGCCGAAGATCAGCGAAGGAACGAAGCCGCCGATGAACAGCGCCCAGTCCCAGCCAGTCTTCCATGCGGCGCTATCGCGCTTCGAGCGATATTTGAACGCCACCGGCCGCAAGATCAGCGCGAAAAGGATGGCAAACATCGCGAGATAGAAGCCCGAGAAGGAGACCGCATAGAGCGGCGGCCACGCGGCGAAGATGGCGCCGCCGCCGAGGATCAGCCAGACCTGATTGCCTTCCCAGGTCGGGCCGATCGAGTTGATCGCGATGCGGCGCTCCGTATCCGTCTTGGCGACAAAGGGAAGAAGCGTACCGACGCCCAGGTCGAAACCGTCGGTAACGGCAAAACCGATTAGCAGCACGCCGAGCAGCAGCCACCAGATGATGCGCAAGGTCTCGTAGTCGATCAATTCATGCAGGATCATGGCAGGTCACTCCGCAGCCGGAACGAGGTTTTCGGAAATCAGCTTGGCCTCCGGCTCTTCGTCCGGTCCCGGGCCCTTGCGGATCGCCTTGATCATCAGCGTCATCTCGATGACGATGAGGACCGTATAGAGAGACGCAAAGCCGAGAATGGTCAGAAGCACGGTGCCGGCGCCGAGATTGGAGACGGCAGCCGCTGTCGGCAGCACGCCTTCGATGATCCATGGCTGGCGGCCGAACTCGGCAACCACCCAGCCGAGCTCGATGGCGACCCAGGGAAGCGGGATCGCAAAGACGGCAATCCGAAGCAGCAGCGGATAGCTGTCGAGCTTCCGTCGCGCCGAAAGCCAGAAGAAGACCGTCATCAGCAGGATGAAGAACATGCCGAGCCCGACCATAGTGCGGAAGGACCAGAACAGCGTCGGCACATGCGGAATAGTGTCGCGCGCAGCCTGTGCTATCTGCTCTTCGGTCGCTTGGCGGGGGTCGTTGACATAGCGCTTCAGCAGAAGTGCGTAGCCGAGTTCGTGACCGATCTCCTCGAAGGAAGAGCGTGCCTCGGCGGTGGCGACATCCTGCGAGGCGCCGCCAGAACCAGCCGACTTTGCCGCACGGATCTTCAGCAGCGCGTCATAGGCCTTGATACCCTGGCGGATACTGTCCTTGGCCTCCGCTTCGAGCTTGTCGATACCGGGGATCTCAGTCGTCAGCGATCGGGTGCCGATCAGGCCCATGACCCATGGAATATGCACGGCATAGTGCGTTTCACGCGCCTCCTGATCCGGAAAGCCGAAGGCGGTGAAGGCAGCCGGTGCCGGCTCGGTCTTCCACATGCCCTCGATCGCCGCGAGCTTCATCTTCTGATGCTCCGTCGTCAGATAGCCGCTTTCATCGCCGAGCACGACCACTGAAAGCGCCGAGGCCAGACCGAAGGATGCCGCAACCGTCATTGAGCGCTTCGCCAGCTCAACGCTGCGGCCCCTCAGGAGATACCAGGCCGAGACGCCGAGTACGAAGACGGAGGCACAGACATAGCCGGCAGAAACGGTATGGACGAACTTCGCCTGCGCCACTGGGTTGAAGACGACGTCGAAGAAGCTGACGATCTCCATACGCATGGTCTGCGGATTGAGCGCCGAACCCACCGGGTTCTGCATCCAGCCATTGGCGATCAATATCCACAGGGCCGAGAAATTCGAGCCGAGCGCAACGGCCCAGGTGGCGACCAGATGCCCGACCTTCGAGAGCCGATCCCAACCGAAGAAGAACAGGCCGACGAAAGTCGCCTCGAGGAAGAAGGCCATCAGGCCCTCGATCGCGAGCGGCGCGCCGAAAATATCGCCGACATAATAGCTGTAGTAACTCCAGTTCATGCCGAACTGGAATTCCATCACAAGGCCCGTGGCGACCCCGAGCACAAAATTGATGCCGAAAAGCGTCCCCCAGAACTTCGTCATTTGCCGCCAGATCTGACGGCCGGTCATGACATAGGTCGTTTCCATGATGGCAAGCAGCACGGACAGGCCCAGCGTCAGCGGCACGAATAAGAAGTGATACAGCGCCGTCATGGCAAACTGCAGGCGCGATAGCGCCACGATATCAAGTTCCATAGTCTTTCTCCCACCCCCTACGGTGTGTCTGACAGGAATGCGGCGCGATTGGATGCGCCGCGGGTATGCGACTACTCCTCAGTCCGGCCGAAGGCGGTGGAGGAGTGTTTCGAATTCCGATGTGCCGCGCAGCGCGTCGGCGGCGACGCGGCCACCGTCCAGAAGCAAGATACGGTCGGCCAAAGCCGCCTCGCGACGGATATGCGTGGCTATGACAAGGCTGCGTCCGCCTGCTGCCGACGCCAGCCTTTCGAGCACAGCGCGGGCGGTATCCGCATCGAGGCCTTCCGTCGGCTCGTCGAGCAGCCAGAGTGGAATGTCGCGCAACAACAGCCTTGCGAGGGTCAGCCGGCGCGATTGCCCGCCGGAGAGACCGGCTCCGCCTTCGCCGAGCCTGGCCGAAAGATCATGCGGCAGGGCTTCGATGTCTTCGAGTAGCCCCGCAGTTGCGAGTACCTCACGCAGTCGGCTATCGTCGGCATCGGGCGCTGCCAGTTGCAGGTTACCGCGCACCGTGTCCTGAAACAGCTCGCTACGCTGAGTCAGCCTCGCTGACGGCAGACAAGCAACCGAGCCGCTACTCGCAGCGATCTCGCCCGCCAACAGTGCGAGTAGTGTCGACTTGCCGACACCGCTCGGACCGACGACGGCAAGCCGCTCGCCCACCGCCAGCGACAGGGACAGACCTTGCAGGACCGGCCGCGCCGCGCCCTCATGGCCTGCGACAACAGTTTCGAGTTGAAGGGCGCAGCCAACCTCCGGCCTGGTGATTGCCTGCGTCGCGGCCACCGGCCTCAGCCGCGGTGCGATACGCTTTGCGGCAAGCAGAGTGCGACCAAGCTCCAGCACGCCCCGTCGCATGGCAGCGAAAGGCTCTGTCGCGGCAAACGCTATGAGCAAGGCGAAGGCGGCTGCAGGCGCACCGATCGTTCCCTGCCTTGCAAGAAAGGCGACCGTCAGCAGGGTGGCAGTCAACAGCGATGTCGAGGCTAAGGAGAAGCCAGCTGCGACACCACTATCTATCCGGTTCAGGGCATCGTCTGCCTCTGCCAGGCGTCGATCCGCCTCGTCTACGGCCAGGCGCTGTGCCTGCAACTGGCCGACCATTGCCAGTTCCGCCTGGCCGGCGACGAGATCGATGCTCCTAGCTCGCAGGGCCTCCATCGCATGGGCACGCCGCCGCCCCGGCATCAGAGCCATGCGCCCCGCAGCCAGCGAAAGACCAAGACAGACAGCAACGAGCCATAGCCCCGCAAGGCCGCCAAGGATTGGGTCGATCAAGCAAAGCGCTATGGTAACGGCAAAGGCTGCAAGAATTGCGACAACAGCCGGCACCAGCACACGCAGGTAAAGCGAGTCGAGCGCATCGACATCGTTCGTCAGCCGAAACAACAGCTTTGCCGGCCGGCGGATCATCATCGCGGCAGCGGCAGGTTCCGCCCAGCCGCGAAACAGCCGCTCGCGCAGCGCCGCAAGCACCTTGAGCGTCGCATCGTGGGTGACGATCCTTTCGCCATAGCGAGCCGCGGTGCGCCCGATTGCAAACAGGCGTATGCCTGCCGAAGGAACAAAGACATCGAAGATTATGGCGCTCGCGGCGCTCAGGCCGGCAAAGGCCGAGGCTGTGATGAACCAGCCGGAAAGCCCGAGCAAACCGCCGCCGGCCAGCATCGCCAGAGCCGAAAGAGCGGCGCCGAGAGCGAGGCTTGCCCCACGCTCGATCCAGAACAGTTTGATGATGGGAAGAAGCGTTGTCAGCGAGCGCTTCATGCTGCAACCCTCCGCGCCTGCGTATCCAGGCGGACGATGCGGTCCAGACGTCCGGCCAGCACCGGATCATGCGTGGCGACGATGAGGATACGTCCCTTGGCGAGGGCAAGCAGCGCATCCGTTATGGCTGATGCGGTCTGCGCATCGAGATGGGCGGTCGGTTCGTCTGCAAGGATGATATCGGCTTGTTCATCGACCATCATCCGCGCCAGCGCCAGCCTCGCCGCTTCGCCGCCGGAAAGACCAAGCCCGCCCTCCCCGATTGCCGCGACCCGCTCGGGCGTAAAGACCCGATCGAGACCAACGCTGCCAAGCGCGCCTGCGACCGCATCGCTGTCGATGCCGCTGCGCCCTAGCGCAACATTGCGCATGACGCTGCCTGCAAAGACATGCGGCGATTGACCAATCCAGGCCATGCGGCGGCGCAGGCTATCTACTGTGTCATCCCGCAGCGGCATGCCTCCAATGCGCACCACGCCCGCCTCGTGCCGCGCCAATCCAGCTATCAGCGACAAGATGGTGGTCTTGCCGGAGCCGCTGGCGCCCCATAGCGCCACATGCTCCCCAGGTGCGACCGAGAGATCGAAATGATCGATCACGGGTTTACGCTCCGGCCCGTGGCGGAAGACCAGGCCTTCGATCTCGATCAAGGCCGGGCCGACGAATGGGCGTGGCTTCGCATCGCTGCCGCCGAGAATGGTTTGCTGCGATGTCTCCAGCTCTTTCAACGCCGCCAGCGCTGCCTCGCCGGCGGCGCGGTCATGCCAGACGGCAGACAATTCGCGCAGCGGCTCGAAGAAGGCCGGCGCGAGCAGAAGGATGAAAAGGCCCTGAGTGAGCGTCAATCGGCCTTCCCAGGTGCCGATATCGATCGATCCGAGCAGGCTGAAACCCACATAGACGGCAGTGGCAGCGACGCTAAGGGCGGCGAAGAACTCGAGCACAGCCGAGGACAGAAAGGCAATCCTGAGTACCGCCATGGTGCGAACCCGCAAGGACTCCGCGTCCGCCCGCAGTCGCAATGCCGTCGTATCGACGGCATCAAGTGCACGAATGGTGGCAAGGCCGCGCAGCCGGTCGAGTAGAAAGGCGTTGATACCGCCGGTCTCGGCGAGTTGCTGTTCGCTGGCGGCCTTGGCGCGCCATCCGATCAACGCCATGAAAATCGGGATCAACGGGGCACAGAAAGCGAGAACCAGCGCCGCGACCCAGGAAATCGGCAGGATGCAGAGGAGCACGGCTAGCGGCACTACGCTTGCTTTCATCCGGGCGGGACGGAAGCGCGTCAGATAGGGAACGACCGCTTCGGCCTGTTCTCCGAGGACACTGGCGGCCAAGCCGGAGGCGGGCCTGCCGCTATCGAGAGGCGAGCGCTGCGCAAGCGCCGCCGTCGCGGCGGACCGATGCATACTCAGCTCCCGCCGGGCCGCACGGAACGCCAGCCGGCCACCGACGGCATCGAGTGCTGCGCGCAGGATTCCCAGGCCGGCGACGACAGCCGCAGCGACCGCGATATCGGCGACCCCGCCGCCCTTGCTGATTGCACCCACACCGATTGCCAGCATGGCGGCCTGGCCGATCCACATCAATGACGAAAGACAGAGGATAGCCGACGCAAGACTCAAACCCGCGCTTCGCCCAATGGGCTGACGAGACGCGGCCCGCCGAACATCTCTGCTCTCCGACGTGCTCGATCCAAAAACCTCGTGTCTCTCCAACATCTCGTCGCTGGCGGAGGAAGCACTCACGTTGGCCCATCCCTTCGAATTCGCGTCATCAAGGAAGGCCCGCCGGTGGATGAAGGCTGAATGATCTGCATCGCAGACATTTATCCCGCGCCGAACCTGGAACACACTTGCCGCAATCGACCGCATCGGAGCGCTAATATGACCGGCTTTTCGCCTCTTGTCAGCGACAAGAATAGCATGCCCAGCCTCGCCGAAGGGTTGATTTCTTCGCAAGCTATTCGCGACATGGTTCTATGCATATTGTGCACTGCGCAAAAGCACACAGGATGTCGCAGGCGTCACCTACGACCATGGCAGATTGACGCAGAAGCTCGTAGTCGAGCTGAAATTGTCAATTCTGCCCATCCCTGGCGTTCACGCGCCAATTTCTCTGGTGACCAAAATACTTTTGCGTCGCAACATTTTCGGCCATTCAAGTGCTTTGCATCGCGCCTGGTTAAACTCTCTGCGCATGGCTTGTTGCAGCGACCGGCACCGATCCGGTCAGGGATCGCCGAATCGCTCACCCACGGCCATAATTGCCATTGAGATACGTTGGATGGCAGCAAACGCCCATCAAGAGAGGTTCAAAGCAGAAGGCTTATGTCACGCGAGCGACGAGCCTTGACGGGCAGATGCATTGCCGAAGTGCCGGACAAACGTATACTTGTGTATACTTGCCCGGACAAATACAGCCTGAGATCGTAACCGGACGTCGCAGGCTGTGCGAGCATTGACGGGTCTAAGGAGATTGGGATGTATGACAGGATTATTTGTGCGATCGGACTCGGATCCCGCGAGCGCGCCGAGCATTTGCTGCGCACCTCTCACACGCTCCTGACACCCGGCGGCGAACTGAGCGTCGTGCACGTCATCGAACTCTTTCCGTCCGGACGCGCAAACCCGGACGAGCGGGCCGTATCCATGATCGGAGAGGCGGAGGAAAAGCTCGAAGCGCTGTGCAGGCGTCTCGGCATCGACGCGACCATCGATGTGCGAAACGGCACCGCATCGAAAACCCTCCTGCTCATCGCCAAGGAGAAGAAGGCCGACTTGATCGTGCTGGCAACACACGCTTCAGATATCTTCGATCGGATCTTCGGCTCGACGACGGAATATGTCATTCGGCACGCCGAATGTTCCGTTCTCATCGATCGGGCCGAAAGATCGGTCGTGGCGGACAAGAAGTAGCAAGGATCGCAGCATGCCGGGCGCCGTCTGACTGCTTGCTTTGCAATTCGAGAATGCTATATGTCCGCCTCCGTCCAGCGTCCAAGACGAGCCGAATGACCGAATCCGCCATTACCTGGGGTATCGCCGGGCTGACTGCCCTGGGCGTCGTCGCGCGCCCGTTCCGGTGGCCCGAAGCGGTCTGGGCCGTTTTCGGCGCAGCCCTTCTCCTTGCCTTCCGGCTGATCGGCCCCGCCGACGTCTGGGCAGGCATATCCAAGGGCTTCGATGTCTATCTGTTTCTCATCGGCATGATGCTTCTGTCGGAGCTTGCCCGGCGGGAGGGGCTGTTCGATTGGGTGGCGGCGATCGCCACCTCCCACGCCAAAGGATCGCCTCGCCGGCTGTTTCTGCTCGTCTATATCGTCGGCGTGGTGGTGACCGTGTTTCTGTCGAACGACGCCACGGCCGTCGTTCTCACCCCGGCCGTCTATGCGGCCTGCCGGGCAGCCAGGGTCAAAGACCCTATGCCCTATCTGCTGGTCTGTGCCTTCATCGCCAATGCCGCCAGCTTCGTGCTGCCGATCTCGAACCCGGCCAATCTGGTGATCTTCGCCGGCGGGGAAATGCCGCCTCTGTCGCGTTGGATGGCAACGTTCCTGCTGCCTTCGATCGTTTCTATCGTCGTGACCTTCGCCTGCCTCTACTGGACGCAAAGACATGCATTGGCGGAAGATACGATCGCGCGCAATGTCGAAGAGCCCGCCCTCTCACATAGCGCCAAGCTCGCCGGATGGGGACTTTTGGTGACGGCGCTTATCCTCATCGGGGCGTCCGCCATGCATCTGGATCTCGGCATCCCAACCTTCGCCGCCGGCGTCATGACGACCATTATCGTCCTTGCTCTTACGCGGCAGAGCCCGATCGAGACCATGCGCGGCATAAGCTGGAGCGTATTGCCGCTGGTTGCCGGACTTTTCGTCATCGTCGAAGCGGTCAATCATACCGGCTTGACCTCGCTCCTCTCCGACAGGCTCGCATCGCTTGCGGCCCAATCGCAAATGCAGGCGGTCGGAGCGGCCGGCCTTTCGGTCGCCATCGTCTCCAACCTCGTCAACAACCTGCCCGCCGGTCTCTTCGCCGGCAGCGCAGTGCAAGCAGCCCATGTTCCCGATGCCATTGCCGGAGCCGTGCTGATCGGCGTCGATCTTGGCCCCAACCTCTCCGTCACCGGTTCGCTCGCCACCATCCTGTGGCTTGCGGCCCTGCGTCGCGAAGGTCTGCATATGGGCGCTTGGGCCTTCCTGAAACTCGGCGCCGTCGTCATGCTCCCGGCGCTGATCCTCTCGCTGGCGGCCCTTTCGCTGATATAGCGACAAACCACTCCCGCATTGTAGACGACCGGTCCATTATTTGTTATCGGACGGCCATGGCGACCAGAAAGAAATCCGATCTGACACGCAACCACATCCTCGAGATCGGGCGAGAGCTCGTGCTGCGCAAGGGTTTCGGCGGCGTTGGGCTCAAGGAACTGCTCGATCAAAGTGCCGTTCCGAAAGGATCTTTCTACTATTATTTTGCCTCCAAGGAGGCGTTTGGCTGCGCCCTGCTCAAGGAATATTGCGCCGACTACGCACAACGCCTCGATACCCTTTTCGGCTGGAAAGGAACCGGCCGTCAGCGGTTGATGCATTATTGGAACGCATGGCTTGCCGACGGTAATGCCGGCAGCCTCGCAGAGCGTTGCCTCGTCGTGAAGCTTGCCGCCGAAATCTCCGATCTTTCCGAGAGCATGCGCGTGATCCTGCTCGGCGGTGTCGACGATCTCCTTCGGCGAATTGCCACCACCCTGACAGAGGGTCGCGAAGACGGCTCGATTGCGCCTTCCTGCGTCCCGGAAAAGATGGCCCGCTCGCTCTACAGCCTTTGGCTCGGCGCGGCGATCCTCGCCAAACTTGGAAAAGACAAAACACCGCTCGATCAAGCCATGCTTGCCACCGAGCAGGCCCTTTCCGCCCCCGGCAGCCTTTGAGCCCAGCCGGGACCAGCACATCAAACATGCAAGGAAACCATAATGCGTAGCGCCATTCACGAAGTCTTCGGCGACCCGGCTGCAGTTCTTCGTCTTGCCGAGATGCCTTTGCCACAACCGGTCGCCGGACAAGTGCGAATTCGCACCATCTTGTCGCCCATTCACAATCACGACCTCTGGACCGTCCGAGGCGCCTATGGCTACAAGCCGATCCTGCCTGCGATCGGCGGCAGCGAGGCGGTTGGGATCGTCGATGCCGCCGGCGCCGGCGTCGATAGCGCGCTCATCGGCAAACGTGTCGTTGCAGCCGGCGTTCACGGCACCTGGGCCGAACAGTTCATCGCACCCGCTGCAAGCCTCGTTCCCGTGCCCGATGCGATCACCGATGAGGCCGCAGCACAGCTCATCGCCATGCCGTTCAGTGCCATTGCTCTCCTTGAATTCCTCAATGTCGAGAAGGGCGACTGGATCATCCAGAACGCTGCGAACGGAGCCGTCGGCAAGACGCTCGCCATGCTCGCGCATAGCCGCGGCGTGCATGCGATTAATCTCGTACGGCGCGACGCCGGCGTCGAGGAACTGGCCGTATTTGGCATCGAAAACGCCGTCTCGACGGCATCCCCGGATTGGAAGACCAAAGTGCGTGCCTTGGTCGGCAATGCCCCCATCCGGGCCGCCGTCGATTCCGTCGGCGGCGTTGCAAGCAACGATCTCGCCGACCTCCTGGGCGAGAACGGCCTGCTGGTTTCCTTCGGCACCGCCGCTGGCAAGCCGATGCAGATCGCGTCGGGCTCGGTCATTTTCAAGCAGCTCACCATCAAGGGCTTCTGGGGCAGCAAGATCAGCGCCGCCATGCCCACCGAGGAGCGGCGGCGACTGATCGGCGAACTCATCACGCGCGTTGCCTCCGGCGACGTCAAGCTGCCGGTGGAAGCTGCCTATGACATGACGGAGATCGCCCAGGCGGTGAAATCCTCGCTGGCCCCCGGCAAGGCGGGCAAGGTTCTCCTGAAGCCGTAATCGATAATGACACGCGCCCTATCAAGGGCTGCCTCCGCCGCGGGCGCCAGGCGGTCCAAGGCGCGTGCCTCCACTGCGTTTTTCCGATCCGGCGCGCATGCGACGGCGCCGACGGCTCTGTTCTTTAGATAGTGATCAGACTTTTGCTTTATCAAGCACAAATCTGTCTGATCAGTTCGGAGTAGCGTTGGTGGATGCCGTGACATTGGAAGAAGTTGACCGTCAAATCCGCAACGGATTTCGGTTCCTTCGTTTCAAGCCGGCGATCGAGAAGCTCTTCCTGCAGGACTATGCGGCAAACCGGGTGAGACTGGCGCCGATATGGGCGGTGGTCGGCACGCTGATCTACGATCTCGTCTATTTTGGCGACCGGACGATGATGGCGGATGTCTTTTCTCAGCTCGTGCTCGTACGATTCGGAATTTTCACGCCTTTTGCGCTATTCAGCGTCATAGCTCTCAGACGTTGGCGGAGTGCGCTGAATTACGATCTTCTCGCAATCTGCGTGGCTGTGCTAGGTGTCTCCCTGCCCATGTCGGTCGCCATGCACAGCGGCAGCCCATATCTGTTCGTCTACCAGAACGGCAATGTCGCGGCCTTTCTGTTCTTCGTCATCGCGCTCAGCCCTCGCTTCGCAACGATTCTCATCGGTCTCGTCCTGATGTGCGCCGTGCAGTTCACGACCACGAAGCTCAGCGGCGCCTTCGACGATATCGTCTATACCGGCATCATCACCTTCTATGTCACGCTCACAATCTTTCTGGTCCTGAGCGCCTACTTTACCGAGCATAAGGACCGACTGAACTTCCTCAATCAGCTTCGTGGCACCCTGCTGCACACCCAGCTGGAGCAAAAGTCGGAACGGGACGAGCTTACTGGCCTCTTCAATCGCCACTCCCTCGACCGCGTGCGCTCGTCGATCTGGCGTGCGAATGGCGAAGTTGCGTCGGTTGCCGTCATCATGCTCGATATCGACAGATTCAAACTGTTCAACGATGTCCATGGGCATGTCGAGGGCGACGAATGCATTCGCGCCGTTTGCCAGTGCATCTCCCGGGAGATCGGAGCCAATGGGACATCCTTCCGCTTTGGCGGTGAGGAAATCCTAGTCTTGCTGCCCGATACCAATTGCGAGGTAGCTTTCGCCATCGCCGAGAGAACGCGGCGCTCCATCGAAGCCCTCGGAATTCGCCATCGCGGGCTCGACGGTCATGTCACGGCCAGCCTTGGCGTAACATGCGGCAAGCCCTCGCAAGCGTCGCTCGAGGATCTCCTGAAGACCGCCGACGCCGCGCTTTACGAGGCGAAACGGGTCGGACGAAACACCGTGACCGTGGGTCGCGCCGCCATGAGACAGCTGCAATAGCGAAGCCGGAATGCCAGGGTAGCATAGGGTTTCAGCGGACTGCCGCCATTCGCGAACGTGTCCTGCAAAAATCTGCAAAATTGCTCTTGTCCCTCTAGTGGCTAGAGGATGTAGCAATGGTTCCGACATCGAAATCGGAACCTGAATATGACTTCGACAACACAACAGAGCCGCTATCGCGTGGAGGGCATGGACTGCGCTTCCTGCGCCTCGAAAATCGACACAGCCGTTCGCCGCCTGCAGGGGGTCGAAGACGTCTCCGTCTCGGTCACCGCAGGCACGATGACGGTCAAGCACCAGGGCGACGCCACCCTCGCCCCAGCCATCGCCAAGCGCGTTACAGGATTGGGCTATAAGGTCATTCCGCTTCCGCAAAGCAGCGCACCAGTGGCGAAGGTGGAAGACGAAAGCCACGCCTGCGGCTGCGGCCATGACCATCATAGTCATCACGACCATTCGTCGCATGACCATGACCACGAAGGGCACGACCATAGTCACGGGCACAACCATGATCATGGACCCGGCGGTCATCGACACGATCATGCAGGGCATAGCCACAAGGCGCAGGACGAAGCCGTCGCCGGCCTCCACGGTCATGACCACGGGCCGACCACCGGACCATGGTGGAAATCGGCCAAGGGCCGGCTGACCATCGCCAGTGGCGTGGCCGTTGCAGCGGCCTGGGCCATCGGCAAGATGGTCCCCGAGCTGGATGCCTGGATCTTCACCGCCGCCATGCTGGTCGGCCTCGTTCCGATTGCCCGGCGCGCATTCATGGCCGCGATAGCCGGAACGCCGTTCTCCATCGAAATGCTGATGACGATAGCGGCAGTCGGTGCGGTTATCATCGGCGCCAGCGAGGAGGCCGCAGCCGTCGTCTTTCTGTTCCTGATCGGCGAACTGCTGGAAGGTGTCGCAGCGAGCAAGGCGCGGGCCAGCATTCAATCGCTGACCGACCTGCTTCCCAAGACCGCCCTTGTTGAGCAAAACGGCAAGATCAGCGAAGTGCAGGCGGAAAGCCTGCCGGTCGGCGCCATCATTCTGGTGCGTCCCGGTGATCGAATCTCTGCCGATGGCGTGATCGTGTCCGGCGAAAGCGCGATCGATGAAGCACCCGTCACCGGTGAGAGCACACCCGTTCGCAAGGGGGCCGACTCTGTCGTCTTTGCAGGCACCGTCAACGGCGATGCGGTGCTACGCGTCCGCGTCACGGCCGCCGCCGCCGACAATACCATCGCGCGCGTCGTCAAGCTGGTGGAGGAGGCACAGGAATCGAAAGCGCCGACCGAACGCTTCATCGACCGCTTCTCGCGTTACTACACGCCTGGCGTCGTGGTTGTTGGCGCGCTCGTCGCCATCCTTCCTCCCTTGCTTCTGGGCGGCGCCTGGGGCGAATGGGTCTATAAGGGTCTGGCGATCCTGCTGATCGGCTGCCCCTGCGCCCTGGTGATCTCGACGCCGGCGGCAATCGCAGCCTCGCTGTCTTCGGGCGCCAGACGCGGCCTGCTCCTCAAGGGTGGAGCCGTGCTGGAGAACATCGGCAAGGTGACAGCTGTCGCCTTCGACAAGACGGGCACGCTGACGGAAGGCAAGCCGAAGGTCACCGATCTCGTCGGCCTCGGCATGGGTGACACCGAAGTGCTGCGCCTAGCAGCAGCGCTTGAAACAGGCTCCAGTCATCCGCTCGCCCGGGCGATCCTCGATCGCGCGTCGGCAGACGGCATCGAAGTCCCATCGATCCTCGACGCGAAGGCGATCGGCGGCAAGGGCGTCAGCGGTACGGTCGATGGTCTTGAGGTTTTCCTCGGCTCGCCGCAGGCCGTAGCGGACAAGGTTTCGCTTGCGCCGGAACAGTCTGCACGGATCGCCGCGCTCAACGACGAGGGAAAGACCGTCTCCGTTCTTCTCGCCAAGGGAAGCGTTGCCGGGCTGCTGGCAATGCGTGACGAACCGCGCGCCGATACCGCGGCGGGCCTGAAGGCGCTCACGGATGCCGGCATCAAGACGATCATGCTGACCGGGGACAACAAGCGTACCGCACAAGCCATTGGCAAGACCCTCAGCATCGAGGTTCACGCGGAACTGCTGCCCGAAGACAAGCAGCGCATCGTCGGCGAGCTGAAGCGCCAGGGCCTTCGCGTCGCCAAGGTCGGCGACGGTATCAACGATGCGCCGGCACTGGCCGCTGCCGACGTCGGGATCGCCATGGGCGGCGGAACGGACGTTGCGCTCGAAACTGCTGACGCCGCCGTGCTGCACGGCCGTGTCGGCGACGTCATCGAAATGATCGACCTCTCGAAGCGGACAATGAGCAATATCGGTCAGAACATCACCATCGCGCTCGGCCTCAAGGGTGTCTTCCTAGTTACCACGATCATCGGCATCACCGGCCTCTGGCCTGCGATCCTTGCCGATACCGGGGCAACCGTGCTGGTCACCATGAACGCCCTGCGCCTGCTCGGCGGCAAGCGCCGACAGATAGCAGCCTAAAGCAATTCCAGGAAAAGTGCGCAGCGGTTTTCCGTCCGGAATTGCGTAAAAACAATGAGTTAGATGGTGTAACGGGCGGAGCCCGGCCAGCCAGGTTTGAATGGCTGGTGGTCGTCCCTCACAATGATGGTGTCGCGGAGTCAGGAGAGACCTGCTCCATAGCATCACGGAGAGACGACCATGAAGCAGTATGCCGGCATCGACGTATCATTGGAATACTCAAGTG